>NZ_JBOZCJ010000001.1:0-254827 GCF_051265215.1 Actinotignum stranguriae | reverse complement strand
ATTGAGGTACTCGAGCTCAATAAGGCTGACTTTTCGTTGCTATGGCAGGGCAAACCCCGGATATAAGACCCACCATTTGTCTATTAGCCCCTTCTGGTATCCCTGCCGCGTTCCGGTGATCCAGTTCTATGGGGGTGCGGCTCCCGTGTGTCTCTGACCGTTTAGTTGACCGGCGATTCGCCTAGTGTTACCTCAATGGTTTGCGGGGCACCGCCGCCGCGCGAAATTTCCAGGGTGATGGTGTCCCCTACCTTATGGGTGCGCACCTGCTTGGCTACCTGGGCCGGGCTCGAAACCGATTGGCCGTCCAGGCTGAGAATCGTATCGCCTTCCTTCACACCGGCCTTCGCCGCCCCGGAATTTGGGCCGACGGCCAGCACGCTCACGCGACCTTGCTCGCTGAGTCCCACGGTAATCCCGAGGGCCGCATTCTTGCCCACGGTCACGCTATCGTCGCTCTTCCCGGCGCGGATCTGCTCCACGATGGACAGGGCGCGTTCAATAGGAATGGCGAAGCCGTACACCTGGGCGGAGGTGGTGCCCTGCGAAGCTGCACTATTCATTCCCACCACTTCACCCTGGGCGTTCATCATCGGCCCACCCGAGTAACCCGGTACCACATCGGCATCCGTGACGATCATATCCTTGAGGGTGTCAAAGCTCAGGCCGTCCTCGGTAGCCACCCGTACGTCCGTGCCCAGCCCGGTTACCTCGCCTTTAATTTCGGTGAGATAGCCCTGGCCGCGCCCGTTGCCCACAGCGCTGACCTTATCGCCCTGCTTAGCCGGGGTGCTAGCAATTTTTGCCGGGGTGAGCCCGGAAGCATCCTTGAGCTGCAGAAGTGCGACGTCGCGTTTCTCATCATGCCCGATAACGCTGGCAGCATAGGTTTTCCCGGTTGCCGGGATTTCGACCTGGATGGCATCCGATCCCATAACAACGTGGTAATTTGTGAGCACCTGGCCGTCCGCAGTGAGGACAATCCCGCTGCCGGCACCCATGCCGGATCCCATTCGCGCGTTAATAATGGCCACACCCGCCGGGCTAACTTTTTCACCCCGGTCAATCGGCCCATCCGCGCCGTGGTTACCACCCGGTAACTGGGTGGGGAAATCCCGCGGGATCGGCATATACGGTTCGGCCCCGCCCTGCTGGCGTCCGTCATTCGGGGCGGTCAGTCCGTCATTGTATTGGAAACTGAAAGGGTCTTTGACGGAAGGCGAGCTCGCCTGCGGTTCGGGAGCCAGGCCGAAATATCCCACCCCGGTGCCCACGAGCAGCGCGACCACCATACCGATAATGACAAGAATGGCGGTGGTGCCTTTCGACCGCCGTTTGACCGGCGCTGGCCCGAATTGTGGGGCGCCGCCGAATGGCGATGTGCCGCCGAATTGCGGCGCTGCTCCGAATTGCGTTCCGGCCCCGAATTGTCCGCCGTAGCTATACCCGTAGCCGGACTGCTGCTGGGAGGCACCGGGGTAGGAACTGGGATAAGTTCCCTGGTACGTGCCATGAGAGCCCTGAGGATAGGTCCTGGAATAACCCCCGCTGTATCCGTTCCCGGTGTAGTTCCCGCCGGCGTAGCCAGAATAGCTGCCTGCGGGGCTGCCTGCGGGGCTGCCTGCGTTAGCGCCCGCGGAACTGCCAGCCGAACTGCCCGGATAGGGCGGCTGCTCGGAAGTGTTCCCTGTGGAGGGAGCGCTGGGGTAGCGATACGCATTCGTGTAGCTATTCGATTGCGCGCCGCCGGCTTGCGTCCACGCATTTTGCGCGCCGCCGGCTTGGCTTGCGCTGGGCTGGCTCGGATTCACGTTCGGCTGGCCCTGTCCGGCAGGGTTCGCATTCGGCTGCTGCGCGCCCGGTTCACCCGAGTCATTACGCCACTCATCTGTCATGTGAAACGTCCTTTCCTCACTCCGCACCTAGCCGCCGCCGCGGCTGCCGCGGTGGTCCGGTCACATCGGGTAGCATGCCCGCCGAGTCTGGAAAGTTTCTGAACGTTGTCCGAAAATGCGAGCATCGCTAGTTTGCCGCTTGTCCCGCGCCCGCTCGCGCTAAATCCACGACGGCAGCCACATATGCAGGCGCCAAAACTCATAGGAAACCGTTTGCCCGGTCCAGATCGGGTACCAGAACAGCGCCGCCAGAATAATAAGAACGACGACGGCGCCGCACGCCGCGAGCGTGCGGCGGCTAATCCGGCACCGCCACCAGCGCACGGGATAGGCGCATACACCAGGAGGCTCATCGCGGATAAAGTCCGCGTGGCCCCAGGCTGCGTCGTCGTACCTATCAGCACGCACGCTCCCGTTCCCGCGCGCGTGCGGGGCGCCCAGCGCGCCGGTGATATAGCCGAGGCCGTAGGTGAGGGCGAGGGCCACGAAGGGAAGGAAAGCAACGGCGTAGAACTGGAAAATAGTGCGGTCCATGTACAGCGACCACGGCGCGGCCATGGCGAGGTAGCCGCTGAGGATTGCCCAGGCGCGCCAGTCGAAACGGGTGAAAGCCACCCAGAGCACCACCACCAGGGCGAGGAGCGCCAGCCACCACACCACCGGGTTGCCCACCGAGGTGACCGCTTGGACGCAGCGCTCGCCGCTCGGACATTGGCCGGCCATTTCTTCGGAGGTGGGCCACCAGAACGAGACCGGGCGCCATTGCACGAACCACTGCCAGACCGAGGATTGGTAGGTGTGCGGGGTGGAGAGCCCGTTGTGGAAATCCCACATTTGGCTGTGGTAGTGCGCCAAATCGTTGAAGGAATTGGGGAGCCAGGGGAAGGGGAGGGCCTCCGGGGTGCTCTCGCGCACGCCCGCCGCCCAGCCGTGCCCCCAGGAACGGCTATCGCGGAACCAGGAGAACCACGAAGCTACATAGGTGGCGGCAGCGGTGGGAACCAGATGCACGAAAGCCGGAATTCCTTCCTGGAAAACCGCCGCGCCTACCCACAGGCGCAGGCCCACCGCGTGGCGGGCCGCCATGCCCCAGAAGAAGGCCACCAGACCGAAAACCGCCACGGCGTAAATACCGGACCATTTAACCCCGCAGGCCAGCCCCAGGAATACTCCGGTGGCCAGCATCCAGGGGCGCCACCAGACCCGCGGGCCCCAGGCGGCCGGGCGGCCGTCCGCGCGCACCGGCCCAAAAGCCACCCGGTGGGCCAGGCGCTCCCGGGTCCAATCGCGGTCGCGCAGCAGCGTCCAGAATCCGGCCAGTACAAAGAAAGCGAGGAGGTTATCGAGGATTCCGATGCGAGAGAGGGTGATGCCCATGCCGTCCAGGGCCATCGCGATGCCGGCCACTCCGGCCAGCCACGGATTGAGGAAGAGGCGCAGGGCGACGCGAACCAGGAGCGCCACCGCGAGGGTACCGGCCAGCGCCACCATAAAACGCCAGCCGACGGGGGAGGTTTCCCCGAAAAGTGCTTGGCCTACCGCCATGATCCATTTCCCGAGCGGGGGATGAACCACGTAGTCCCCGGCCGGTGAAGTGTGGGAGAAGTCGCCGGCGGCGAAAGCGGCGTCGAATTCCGTGCCGCCCTGCCAATCCACCTCGTAGCCCAGGCGCAGCAACGAATTCGCGCCCTTGACGTAGTAGGTTTCGTCAAACATGAGGCGGTCGGGGAATCCCAGGCGGAAGAAACGCGTGAGGGCGGCGATAAGCGTGACCGCTCCCGTGATCCACCACCCCAGGCGTTTTTCCCCGCGGGTGAGCCACTCTAATCCGCGCGGGGCCAGCCCGAGCCGGCCGCGCAGCTCGTCTTCGTAGCGCTCCGCGCACTCGCGGGGGAGGCGCCCGATGGGTTCGCTTAGTTTTTCGCTCACGTGCGGATTCTATCGATAACTGTGCGCCCGCGTGGTGGCGCTGGCCGTGGCGGCCGGTGCCGCACGCGTGTGTTGCGTTCCGGCCCGGCGCCGTGGGCGCACGGCCGCGGCACCGGAGCGCGTGGCAGAATAGCAGAATGAGCACAGGTCAGGATGCCGGACAGCACGAGGGGCACCGCCCCGGTCAGAACGAAAGCCAGCACGCGGGAATTGTTCTTGCCGCCACCCCCATTGGAAATGACGCCGATGCCTCGCCGCGCCTGCGCGCCGAAATCGCGCGGGCCGATACCGTGGCCGCGGAAGATACCCGGCGTTTTTACCAGCTCGCCGCCCGCCTCGATATTGAGGTGAGCGCCCAGGTGCTCTCCTATTACGAACATAATGAAGCCGAACGCGGCGCCCACCTTATTGACCTGGCACGTTCTGGCGCGCGCGTCCTCATGGTCAGCGATGCGGGTATGCCCTCCGTGTCCGATCCCGGCTTCCGCCTGGTGGTACGGGCCCGCGCAGCCGGTATTCCCGTGACCGTGGTCCCCGGCCCTTCCGCCCCGCTCACCGCGCTGGTCGCCTCCGGCCTGCCCACTGACCGTTTCACCTTCGAAGGATTCCTCCCGCGTAAAGCCGGGGAACAGGCCGCCGCGCTCGCGGCACTGCGAAGCGAAGAACGCACCATGATTTTCTTCGAATCCCCGCGCCGCCTGGGGGCCACCCTCGCCAATTTCGTTACCGCCTTCGGCCCCGGGCGCGAAGCGGCGGTCTGCCGGGAGCTCACCAAGACGCACGAGGAAATCGTGCGCGGGCCCCTGGTCGAACTCGCGCAGCGGTTCAGCGAAGGGGCCCTGGGAGAGATCGTCGTCGTCGTAACAGGAAGTAGCGCGGCCGAAAGGGAAGAGCAGGTGCGTGCGCGGGCCGTGGGCGACGTCGCCGAACTGTGTCAGCTCGGTCTGCGCCGCAAAGATGCCGCCGCTTTCGTGGCCGCGCGCACCGGTTTACGCACGAATGAGCTCTACCGCGCCGCCCTCGAGCAGGGCGAATAAAGCGCGGAAATACGCGGGTTTAGTGGGGTTTAGGGCCTGAAAAACGGAGCTAAACCACGTTCCACCCGCGCTCCACCCGGATTTTCCTAGCGCGCGTGACCTGGATCATGCACAGTAAAAACAACACCCGGGGAACCGGGGCCGGGACATGATCCTCTCGCCGCGAGGCGGGTACGGGTTGGACAGCCAACAGTGATCCCAGGGGCCAAAGAAGACCCCGTTACCGCTGGCCGGTCTGCCCGAACGGGACCACGGACCGCGCTAGGAAAGGAACGACAATGGCTGTCAATATCCGCGGACGCAACTTCCTCAAGCTGCTCGATTTTACGCCCGATGAAATCCGCTACCTGCTGCGTCTGTCCGCGCAGTTCAAGGAACTCAAGCTCAGCGGCACCCCGCACCGCTACCTCGAAGGCAAGAATATTGTGCTGCTCTTCGAAAAGACCTCCACCCGCACCCGCTGCTCCTTCGAAGTGGCCGGCATGGACCTGGGCATGGGCGTGACCTACCTGGATCCGGGCAGCTCACAGATGGGCAAGAAGGAATCCATTGAGGATACCGCCCGGGTGCTGGGCCGCATGTACGACGGCATCGAATACCGCGGTTTCTCCCAGGAACTCGTGGAAGAAATGGGCGCCAAGGCCGGGGTGCCGGTATGGAACGGCCTGACCGACCTCTTCCACCCCACCCAGATGCTCGCCGATATCCTCACCGTCCAGGAGAACTTCGAGGACGGCATCAAGGGCAAGAAGTTTGTGTTCTTCGGCGATGCGCGCAATAACGTGGCGAACTCGCTTATGGTGGTCTGCTCCAAGCTGGGCCTCAACTTCGTGGCCTGCGGCCCGAAGGATCGCATGCCCGAAGAGTGGCTGGTCGATACCTGCAAGGAACTCGCCGCGGAATCCGGCGGCAGCGTGACCCTCACCGAAGATGCCGCGGCGGCCGCCACCGGCGCCCACGTGCTCTACACCGATATTTGGGTTTCCATGGGCGAACCGGATGAAGTGTGGGCCTCGCGTATCGCGGAGCTGGAAGCCTACCGCGTCACCCAGGAACTCGTGGACAAGGCCGATCCGGAAGCGATCTTCATGCACTGCCTGCCCTCCTTCCACGACACCAACACCACCATCGGCGCGGAAATCGCCAAGAAGTTCGGGGTGACGGAAATGGAAGTGGAAGACCGGGTCTTCGAAGGTCCGCGCTCGCGCGTCTTCGACGAAGCCGAGAACCGCATGCACACCATTAAGGCCGTTATGTACGCAACCCTCTCCTAGGAGGGTTCAGGCACGTGCCCGCGCGGCCGTGCCCAGGTAGCGCGGGCGACGGCGCCGGGGAGCTGGCTGCAGGTAGCAGGGCCACCCCGCGGCGCGTCGCCCGCGCGTGAAAAGGACAGAAGATGACTCAGGAAAACACCCGTACCGCCGGCGAAAAAATTGTGGTTGCGCTAGGCGGCAATGCGCTCGGGAAAACCCCGGAGCAGCAGCTCGAACTTATTAAGGAAACCGCCCGCTCCATCGTGGATTTGGTGGCAACCGGCAACGACGTCGTTGTCACCCACGGGAACGGCCCGCAGGTGGGCATGATCAAGGTCGCGACCGATAATTCCGCGGCCGCCGGGGAAACACCGTCGATTCCCTTCGCCGAATGCGGCGCCATGTCCCAGGGCTATATCGGTTACCACCTCCAGCAGGCCATCGAGGCCGAACTCGCGGCGCGGCAGATTGCCCGCCCGGTTATTTCGGTGGTCACCCAAACGGAGGTCGACGCCGCAGATCCCGCTTTCGGGCGCCCAACCAAGCCGGTGGGGGCTTTCTTCACCGAAGAACAGGCCCGGGTCCTCATGGAGGAAACCGGAAACAAATACGTGGAGGATGCCGGACGCGGCTGGCGCTGGGTGGTGGCCTCCCCGCTCCCCGTCTCCATCGTGGAACGCGATGTTATTAGCTCGCTCGTGGAGGCCGGCACCATCGTGATCGCGGCCGGTGGTGGCGGCATCCCGGTGGTCAAGGAAGGCTCGGGATACCGCGGAGTCGCGGCCGTCATCGATAAGGATCGCACCGCCGCGCTGCTGGCGCGGGAGGTCGACGCCGATACTCTCCTCATCCTCACCGCCGTGGACGCGGTCGCCATTGATTTCAACAAACCCACGCAGCGCGATGTGCCCGAAATGACGGTGGCTCAGGCCCGCCAGTACATCGAGGAAGAACAATTCGCCCCCGGGTCCATGCTGCCCAAGGTGGAAGCCTGCCTCGAATTCGTGGACGGCGTGGCTGGCAAGCGCGCCATTATTACCTCTCTGGAAAAGGCCGAACAGGGCATTTCCGGGGAGAGCGGCACCGCGATCATCGCCTAAGTCCGAAGGACACAATCATGACAACACGCACAAACGATGCCCCCGTCGGCAATGGGGCCGACGAAGACACCGGCACAACAACACCCCGCAAGAAGCGGCGCGGTATAACCATCCCGGGCGCTTTCACGATCCTCTTCTTCCTGACCATCGTGGCGGCTATCGCCACGTGGCTGGTGCCGGCCGGCTCCTACGCCAAGCTGAGCTACAGCTCGGATACCGGCACCTTCTCCGTGCTCAGCCCGCAGGGGGAAACCAAGGAATACCCCGGCACCCAGGACACCCTGAGCGAATTGGGCATGGATATTGACCTTTCCCAATTCACCTCTGGGGCCCTCAATAAGCCGATCTCGGTACCGGGATCCTATGAGTCCCTCGAGCAGAATCCGGCCAGCGTCGCCGATATTCCGGTCGCCATGGTGCACGGCACGATCGAAGCGGTGGACATTATGGTCTTCATCTTCGTGCTCGGTGGCCTCATCGGGGTGGTGAGAAAAACAGGTGCATTCGAGTCAGGGCTTATCGCGCTGACGAAGAAAACCAAGGGCCACGAATTCCTCCTCGTCTTTGCGGTATCCGTCTTCATGGTGGTAGGCGGATCGCTGTGCGGCCTGGAAGAAGAAGCGGTGGCCTTCTACCCGATTCTGGTCCCTATATTCCTGGCCATGGGATACGACTCCATTATCTGTGTGGGCGCGATCTTCCTGGCCGGATCCATGGGAACCACCTTCTCCACGATCAACCCCTTCTCCGTGGTGATCGCCTCCAATGCCGCAGGTATCCCCTTCACGGACGGCATTATCTGGCGCGTGGGCGGCTGTATCGTGGGTGCCATCGTGGTGGTGTGGTACCTGCACCGCTACGCAAAAATGATTAAGAAGGACTTCACGAAGTCCTACGTTTACGAAGATCACGAAGCTTTCGAGAAGCAGTGGGCGATGACCACCCACGCCGATGATGTTCCCGCCTTCAACTGGCAGAAGAAAATCATCCTCGTTCTCTTCGTATCCGCCTTCCCGATTATGGTGTGGGGCGTTATGGCCATGGGCTGGTGGTTCCCGACCATGGCGGCCTCCTTCCTCACCATTACCATCGCGGTCATGGCGATTTCCCTCTTCGGGAAGGACCGGCTCAATGAGAAACAGCTGACGGACGCTTTCATCGAAGGCTCCTCCAGCCTGGTGGGCGTTTCGCTCATTATCGGACTGGCGCGCGGCATCAATATCGTGATGAACGACGGCCTCATTTCCGACTCCCTGCTCCATTCGGCAACGAACCTGGTCTCGGGGATGTCCGGCCCGCTCTTCATTATCATTATGCTGCTGATCTTCTTCGTGCTCGGTTTTGTGGTGCCGTCCTCCTCCGGTTTGGCCGTGCTGGCCATGCCGATTATGGCGCCGCTGGCCGACGCCGTGGGTATCCCGCGGTGGATCATCGTTTGTGCGTATCAATGGGGTCAGTACGCGATGCTCTTCCTGGCACCCACGGGCCTGGTCATGGCAACTTTGCAGATGCTCGATATGAAGTACCAGCATTGGTTCCGCTTCGTGTGGCCGATGGTGCTCTTCGTACTCGGCTTCGGCGGGGTGGCCTGCGTGGCTCAGGTGCTTATCTACGGCGCGTAGGCGCGAAGAATACGGCTAAAAAATAGCCGAAACGCGCGGCTCCGGCGGGCTTGGTACCGCCGGGGCCGCAGCGTGCATTCCGCCGGCCCGGTATTTCGGCGTGGCGGTTAATACTTTTATAATGAAACGGTGTGGCGCGAGACACTCGCGCTCGCGATCCCGCGTGGCCGGCAACCGTGGCGGAATCGCGTGGTGAAGGCAACGGAGCTGTGCAATGACGATAGGACTGTTTTATTACACCTGGATGGTGGGACTCTTCATCCTCATGGGTTCGGCGACGGCGCTTGCGTGTTATCTCGTTTCGCGCCGTCGCATGTTTGTGTGTTGCGCCGCCCTTTTCCTCGTGTATTTTTTCGACGTCGCAACCGTGGCCCGCACGGACTTCACCCATCCACGCAATATTGACAGCGTCTACCACATCACCGCGCCCCTGGAATCCATCACCCTGGGGGCGCTGCTCATGGGGCTTATCTGGCTGACCTACGCCACCTTCATGACGGAACCGGAAGCGAAAGTGGAGTGGCACAGCACTTTCATCCCGGCCGGGATTTTTATTGTGGGGAGTGCCGGGGCTTTGCTGATTCCCGATCCGGCCTGGCGGGAATTCGTTTTCTTCTCCATGCGCGGCATCGTGGTGATCGGGATCCTCAGTGTGGCAACGTGGAATTATCTGCATGCCACCACCGGGGTGGAGAAAATTCGCCAGCGCCGCCACCGTTGGCTTTACGTTGCTACCTGGGTGGCGGTACTGGGAACCTTCGCCTGGAATATTACCTTTATTTTCCTCGTGGCTCCCCACGCGGATAGCGCTTCCGCGCTGGCCTTCCTTCCTGAACGCAATTTCTTGGAAAACCTCATGTACATCTGCTGGGTGATCCACGTGATGCGTTTCGGGGTGCGGGTGCTGCGCATCCACTTCGACCGGCCCCCGGAAACCGTCAATCACCTGGAGGAAGATTTCATCGAATCCTCCCTGGTGTTCTATTCCCAGGCGCGCGGGCTATCGAAGCGCGAAGAAGAAGTCCTCGGCTACCTCATGCGCGGGAAAACAAATTCCCAGATTTCTAGCGAGCTCTATCTATCGCCCTCCACGGTGAAGGTGCACGTGCACAATATCCTCAAGAAAAGCCAGGTGGCTAACCGCGAGGAGCTGGTCAAAGACTTCTGGCGCTCGGTTTAGCGGGCCGCGCGCGGGCCGGCTGGCCGGCTGGCACAGGGCTGGCCGGCTGGTACAGCCGCGCTATTTCGCGGAGTCCATTCCGGGGCGGTAGTCGATATCGGAGAAATCGAAATCGGCCTCATTGACCTCATCCGAAAAGTCGATATCTTCGTCTTCTTCGGCGTAGTCATCGAAATCATCGTCCTCGTAGAGCTCGTAATCCTCATCGAGGTGCTCGAGTTCCTCCTCGCCAGCTGCGGCGTCGTCGTACGGATCATCGAATTCATCCGGAACCTCAGACTCTTCGTAGAAACCGAAGGCCTCCGAGGAATGCAGCTGCTCCACGCCCGCTTCGTCCATCTCCACGCGGGCCGCGGCCCCGAGTTCCGGGGAGGTGGGCACGGTGAGGTCGGAAAAAACGCGGGTGCGGAAACCGTTACGGACCGCGTCGATGGCGGTGGCGCGCACGCAATGCGATTCGGCAATACCCACCACGTCCACATCCGTGACCTCGGCGGTGCGCAGCACGTCCTCGAGGAGATTGCCCTGCGGATCGGTGCCCTCGAACCCGGAATAGCCCGAGGCGTACTGGCCCTTCTTGAACTGCACGTCGATAGGAAGTGCCGCGATGGATTCGTGCAGCTCCGCCTCCGGGGTATCGGCCACGCCGTGGGGCGGCCAGCTATCCACAAAATCTGGATTCTCGGAAAAATGCGGACCCGGATCAATATGCCAATCCTGGGTGGTGGCGATGAGAGCGTATTCCTCGGCGTTATCGGTGACGAAATCTGCAATGCGTTCGGCAACGGCGTTACCGCCATCTACCCCGAGGCTGCCGCCTTCGCAGAATGTGGGTTGTACATCAACAATGATGAGTGCGCGGGTCTCATCCATAGTCATCCTCCTGATGAAGCGGGTCATCACGCGGTGCGCGGCGGCCGGCTGGTTTAACGCAATGGTGGCGCCGCGCCCTTATAGTTTAGGCGCGGGGATGCGGGCGCGCTAGCGGGCGCGCGCGGAAGTCAGCTAGCGGGCACGCGCGCCGGCACGCTAGTAGAATGGTGGCCATGACTCATATTCTCTCCGCTGTTGCCTGGCCGTATGCCAACGGCCCGCGCCATATTGGTCACGTTGCTGGATTCGGTGTTCCCTCGGATGTGTTCTCGCGCTATATGCGCATGGTGGGGGAGGATGTCCTCATGGTCTCGGGTACCGATGAACACGGCACCCCGATTTTGGTTTCGGCCGACGCGGAGGGAATTACCCCGGAAGAACTCGCGGACCGCAATAATCGCATTATTGTGGAGGACCTCGTGGCGCTCGGGCTTTCCTACGATCTGTTCACCCGTACTACCACGGTTAATCACGAGCGGGTTGTGCAGCAGATGTTTGAGGTGTGCCGGGATAACGGTTACATGGTGGTGCACTCCGCCCCGGTTGCCTTCGATCCGGAAACCGGGAACACCCTCCCGGATCGCTATATTGAAGGCACCTGCCCGCTGTGCGGTAACACCTCGGCCCGTGGGGATCAGTGCGATAGTTGCGGTAACCAACTCGATCCGCAGGATCTTATCGCCCCGGTCTCCAAGGTCTCCGGGAAGACCCCGCAATTCCGCGAAACCGAGCATTATTTCTTGGATTTGCCGGCGCTGGCGGAGCGCCTGGGGCAGTGGCTTGATGAGGTGGAAGAATCTGGGAAGTGGCGCCCGAACGTTATCTCATTTTCCAAGCACCTCCTGGAGGATGTACGCCCCCGTGCCATGAGCCGGGATATTAGCTGGGGCATTCCGGTACCCGGGTGGGAAGATCAGCCCTCCAAGCGCCTCTATGTGTGGTTCGACGCCGTTATCGGTTACCTATCCGCCTCTATTGAATGGGCACGCCGGCGTGAAGCGCGCGGAGTGGGGAGCCGGGAGGATTGGCGGGCCTGGTGGAATGATTCGGAGGCCCGCTCCTACTACTTCATGGGGAAGGATAATATTGTTTTCCATTCCCAGATCTGGCCGGCCGAACTCCTCGCCTATAACGGGGAGGGGAGCCGCGGCGGCCAGCCCGGGGATTTAGGTGCGCTTAATCTGCCCACCCAGGTGGTGGCTTCGGAATTCCTCACCATGGAAGGCAAGAAGTTCTCCTCGTCCAAGGGTGTGGTTATTTATGTGCGTGATGTACTCTCGCGCTACCAGCCCGATGCGCTGCGCTACTTTATTTCCATTGCCGGCCCGGAAACTTCCGACGCTGATTTCACCTGGGCGGAATTTGTGCGGCGTAATAATTCCGAGCTGGTGGCCGGCTGGGGGAACCTCGTCAATCGCACCGCGGCCATGATCGCCAAGAACTTCGGGGAAATCCCGGCGGCCGGGCCGCTTGAGGATATGGACCGGGAGCTCCTGGACGCGGTGGAAGCCGGATTCACCACCGTGGGTGATGCCATTGCCGCGCACCGCCAGCGCGCCGCGCTCACGGAAATTATGCGGCTGGTGGGGGAGGCCAATGGTTACGTTTCCGCGACCGAACCTTTCAAGATGAAGGATCCTTCCCAGCGTGAACGCCTGGGCACGGTGTTGCACACCCTCATCCAGGTGGTTTCTGATCTCAATACCATGATGAGCGTATTCCTTCCGCATTCCTCGAATACGGTGGACCGGGTGCTGGGCGGTGCCGGTGATATTGCCCCGATGCCGCGCCTGGAAGAAGTCACCGACCTGGATTCCGGTAAGCCCTACCCGATTATTACCGGGGATTATTCCGATCCGCATCCGTGGGCGCGAGTTGAGGTTACGGTTGGCACCCCGATTTCGAAGCCGTCCCCGGTTTTCACCAAGCTGGATACCAGCGTGGTTGATGAGGAACTGGAGCGCCTCGACGCGTTGT
Organism: Actinotignum stranguriae; assembly: GCF_051265215.1. Classification (NCBI taxonomy): domain Bacteria; kingdom Bacillati; phylum Actinomycetota; class Actinomycetes; order Actinomycetales; family Actinomycetaceae; genus Actinotignum; species Actinotignum stranguriae. Next base: position 241,961 of record NZ_JBOZCJ010000001.1, on the reverse strand, counting down.
TGAGGGCTAAGCGTGCGCAATGAATCGGTGCGGGACGGGGCCGCGCGTGACGTGGCACCGAATGGAGCAGTTGCGAATGGAGCGGTTCCGAATGGTGCCGTGCGCAATGAATTAGCGCCGGAAGAATTCGCGGCCCTTTCCGCGAAGGAGAAAAAGCGGGCCCGCCGCTGGTACCTGCCCGATGCTCCGGCCCGGCTTGCCGGCCCGGTTATCGATAACCACACCCATATTTGGGTGCCGGCGGGGGAGGCGCTCACCCCGCCGCGCGGGCGGATGCTGCCGAGCGAGGAAGCCGCCGCCATGGACGCCGCCGGGGTCTGCCACGCCATTACCTGCGCCTGCGAGGTCCCGGATCTGCTGCCGACGGTTGCGGTGGCGGAAGCGGATCGCGCCCACTTTTCCGCCGCGCTCGCGATTCACCCCAATGAGGCCGCCCGGCACCGCGGCATCACCGCGACCGGCCCGGATGGGTTAGCCCAGGAGCTTGCCGCTCACCACGCCCTCAGCTTGGAGGATGCCATTGGCCGGGTGGCGGAGGCGGCCCGCTCCAGCGCCGTCGTTGCTATTGGGGAAACCGGGCTCGACTATTTCCGCACTTCCGAGGAGGGCCGCGCCGCCCAAATTGAGGCGTTCCGCGCCCACCTCGCCCTCGCGCGCGAGCTCGACCTGCCCGTTCAGATTCACGACCGCGAAGCCCACGCCGATTGCGTGGAGGTACTGCGCCGTGACGGCGCCCCGAGTCGCGTAGTTTTCCACGCTTTTTCCGGTGACGCCGCGCTTGCCGAGCTGTGCAACCAGGAAGGCTGGTACGGAAGTTTTGGCGGGCAAATGACCTACCCGGCCAATGATGAACTCCGCGCGGCCTTCCAAGCTTTTGATCCGGCGCTGCTCCTCGCGGAAACCGATGCCCCTTACCTCACGCCGGTGCCCTGGCGCGGCCACCCCAACGCACCCTACGTGATGGCGTGGACGGTACGTTTCGGGGCCGAGCTGCGCGGCGTGAGCGAAGCAGACTGGTGCGCCCAGCTCCTGGAGAACACCCGGGCGGTGTACGGGGAACTGGGCGCGGCCTAGTTAGCTTTGCGGTTCGTTAGTTCTGCGGGCTTTCCGACTCGGGACTCTGGGCGGACGGCCCGGATTGGGCAGCCGATTGGCTTGAAGCCGTCTGCTGAGCTTGGGCTTGCGGCTGGCCGCTACCTTGCGGGTATCCCTGCTGTGCATAAGCCTGCTGGCCGTAATTCTGGCCGTAGGGCTGGCGGTACTGCTGGGCATAGGGCTGCTGGCCCTGATACTGAGCTTGACCCGGGTAGCCCTGGCCGTAGCCCTGCGGATAACCCTGCATCGGCGCGCCCTGGCTCAGGTACCCTTGCGCCGGATAGTCCTGCCCGTAGGGCTGCGCTGCGGGATAGCCGGGATAACCCGGGTACGCGGGGCGCGTGGATTTCTTAGCGGCCGTTCCCGCAGCCACCCCCTGCGTGATCCCCACCAGTGCCAGAACCAAGGCCAGCGCGCCGGTCACCCAGAAAAGCACGGTGTACTGCGCCCCGAATTCGCGGAGCGCACCCACCGAACTATCCAAGGAGAGCGCCACGAGCCCACCCAGGGTGATCGCCCCGCCCAGCGGCGCCAGCCACGAAAAAGCCTGGGCTGCCCGGCCGGTGATGAACAAACCGAGCACTCCCGCCAGCAGCGCGAGGAGCAATCCGACACCGTATAGGATCACGGGCAGCCACACGCCACCCGGATGCGCCAGCCCGAAGATCGAGGCATTATCTTCGCCCAGGGCCAGGACCGGCGTGAAGCACAAGATAATAAGAGCGATGCTCAGCGCGGTGGTCAGAGCCGCCAGGCCGCGCAGCACGCCGGTGCCACGCTTCGATGCGGAGGGAACGGGGTAGCTCGGAGGAACAGGCTGCTGTGCGTATCCGGGATATTGAGTGCTCATAGCCTTAAATGTAATCGATGTAACGCCCGCGCTGGCGGCGCGTTAGCTAAGTCTCCCCGCCAGGGCCTCCCCAGCCCTCCCCGGCAATGTGAAATAACGCTCAGATTACGATGTGCCAGCTGGCGGCGTCGTCGTACCACATGCGCAAAAACCGCAAGAATCCGCGGAAAGATCACGTAACAACCGCATGAGCGTTCTTGAAAATCTCAAGAAAAACGAGCCTTCCTCTCCGAATCGTTGTCCAAATGTTACGAAATGATTACACTCGATATAGTTTCGTTATAAAAGCGAGGCCGGAGGGTCCTCGCGCAAGCAACGGAGGAAGTTTAGTGGGGCGTCACAGCGCACAGGGAATGGGACTCGAGCAATTCGTTCGGGCTGAGGTTCGTACCCCGGGTCCGCGGTCGCGGGCTCTCATGATGGAACGCGGCGCGGTGAGCGAGGCGGTGCAGGCCGCGCTGGCCACTCGGCCGCAGGCCACCGGCACCGCGTTCCAGGCACCCGCCGCGGTGGAGGATACCGCTGCGAACGCCCAGCTCAGCGCTTTCCCGCTCAGCCGGCGCGGAGTTGCCGCGCTCGGGGCCGTGCTGCTGGCCGGCAGTGGTATCGGCCTGATGTCGCATATGTCCATGCCCGCCAATGCGTACGCGGATGGTTTCCCGGTGGCGCGCGCGGCCGGCGCTACGGTTTCCGAATACTCTTTCACCGTTAATTTTGAAGGCGAAGAACGCACCCTCACCACCACGGCGGGCACTCTCGGGGAAGCTTTGCAGGAAGCCGGGATCACGGTTTCCGGGGATGACGTTGTTTCGCAGAGCCTCGCCGAAGCGGTCACCCCCGGCGCGAAGGTCACCATCACCCGGGTGGAAAAGCGCGTGGTCACCGAAGAGGTGGTGGACGCGCACGGTTCCACCAAGGTCGACGACGCCGCGCTTGCCAAAGGCACCACCAAGGTGGAAACGGAAGGCAAGGATGGCATTTCTGCCAATACCTACGAAATCCGGGTGGAAAACGGCAAGGAAGTTGCTCGTACCCTGACCTTCTCCGCGGTCAAGCAGGCCCGCATGGATGAAGTGGTCAAGGTGGGGACCTCGGAAAGCGCCGCCGCGGTGGCGGGCGCGAGCGGTGACGGTGGCAGTGCGGCGCTCGGGAGCGCCAGCGTGGTTCCGGCCGGCACCGCCCAGGAAATCGCCTCGGGTATGCTCTCCGCTTACGGCTGGGGTCAGGACCAGTTCTCCTGCCTGGTCACGCTGTGGAACCGGGAATCGAATTGGAATCACCTGGCCGAAAACAGCTCCTCGGGGGCCTACGGTATTCCGCAGGCGCTGCCCGGCTCCAAGATGGCGTCCGCCGGTGCCGATTGGCAGACCAATCCCGCCACCCAGATCCGCTGGGGCCTGGGTTATATTGAGGGCCGCTACGGCAGCCCCTGCGCCGCGCTCGGGCATTCCAATTCCCGCGGGTGGTACTAAGCCTGCAGCTTTAAGCCCGCAGCTCTAAGGTTTAAGCCCGCAGCCCTCAGCCGTTACGCAACCGCCGCTACTCAAGAGCGGTATTGCGCTGGTGCCGGGCGGCTTATACGCTCATGATTATGAGCGCCACGATAACGATTAGTGAAAAACTAGCGCGCGATATTGCGGATATCGCGGCTCGCTACGGCATGAGCGAAGAGCAGGTGTTACGCGAAAGCCTGGCGGCTCTTCGCAGCGAGCTTGAGGTCGCGGACCAGCTTGATGCACTGTATTCCAAGCGCGCTACCGCGATGGAGCGTTTGGGAAATTGAGGCGGCTCAACGAATTCGCGGTGGAACGCTGGCTGGCGCGGCGTGGATTTTATGTGCGCTCCCGGGCCGGACTGCGCTCCTGCTTCCAGGGTACCTTCGGGAAAATGTACGGTGTGGAACTGTACCCGAGTCCGCACGAAAAAGCCGCGAAAATCCTGCTGGAAGTAGAAACCCAACACCCGCTTTTTGACGGAAATAAGCGGCTCGGGGCGCTACTATGCGAAGCTACCCTCAACGAGTTCGGCTTCGCATTGATGATGAACGACGACGCGCTAGCTGACATGTGTTTCGCTGTCGCCGGAGGTCAATTACGGGATCTGGAACAGATAACCGAGCTACTCAAAGAGAATGCGCGGCCGGGGTTAGTCAATAGTTTTCCCTCAGTGCCGGAAGCTGAATAAACGTGACTATCCGGGTATACAGTTACACCATGAATGTGGTGAGAAGCACGATACTGGCTGGCGGGTTGACGCTGATCTCGATGGTTGGGCTGCGGTCATGGGGGCTACCCTGGTACGTCTGGGTTATTCAATTCGTGATCCTCGTGGGTGCCGGGTTGGCGTGGGGGAAATTCCTGGTTGGAGATTCTGGGGAATCTGGGTACGCACAGGGTTCTGAGGCTTCCGGGGGTTCACCGGATTCCAGTGGTGTAGTTGTCCGGCAGCAGCGCCGCGCAATTGCTTTGCTTATAGCGGTAGTGGCGGCTGTGATTCTTATTATTGTGTATCTCTGCTTGGTTGTGTGGGCGTGACCAACCGGGGGTAGGGGTCTTATAAGATCACATGCTCCGTAAATAGCTGTTCGAAGGGAGGCGGTTAAAAATGGATTGTACGACCCTCATAGGTTTTGAAGCTGTGAGCTTGGTGTATTCGGTAGCTGGCAAGCCGAATAAGGTTATTTTTGATGATCTTACTTTTTCGGTAGAGCCCGGGAGCATTACAGCGGTAGGTGGCCGCTCGGGCTCGGGGAAAAGTACCGTCCTCGATGTGGCATATGGAAAGCTGCCTCCCAGTTCGGGAAGAGTCTCCTGGTGCGATAGGGATCTCGGTTCTTTGCGTGAAAGCGAAGCGCAACATATCCGGCGCGCAAATATTGGGTACGTGGACCAGAAAGCGCTTTTACTAGGCGACCTTACTGTTCTCAAGAACGTTATGTGCGGGGGAGCTGACAAAGCGACGGCGCACTCATGGCTGGAAAAGCTTGGCGTCGCAGATATTTCGGATAGTCGGGGAGCGAAGATTTCGGGTGGTGAAGCTCAGCGGGTAGCGCTGGCACGGGCGCTTGCAAAGCAACCTGATCTATTGATCTTGGATGAACCCACCTCGTCGCTTGATCTGGGAAACGCGCAAACGGTTGCCGAGATTTTACAGCTGGAGGCACGGCGGGGAGCCGGTATTCTTGTCGCCACTCACGATGACGTGATTGGGGCCATTGCTGACACGAAAGTGAGCCTGTAAATGTTCCGGCCCAGTTGGAAGCGCAGTGCTGTTTACGTGCTCATAGCGCTGTTTTGCTTCGCGTGGGTGTTTGCCTCGCACATGGCATACTCCCTCGCCGGGGCCAAAATGGATGACGAATGGCGCGGACGTTACGACATTCTGGTCACAGATAAAAAGGCAGGAGAGAGTCTCTATTCTTCACGTGATAAAGCCGGAATGACGCTGCTGGAACAAAACTATGCAGCGCAGACCTTGCCGGAGCTGGAATCGCGAATACTAGAAGAAGTGAGAAAAATTGAGGGTGTGTCAGTGGCGGCACCGGTCGGTTTTCTCGGCAGTTACAAAGGATTTTGGGTACTTCCGCAAATTGCCTCAGATGGAATAGATTTCCAAACGTCGCCTGTGAAGAGTTATCGCGTCACGTGGCAAGTGCTTGAGGCAGAAACTAAGGTTCTGGATAAAGGGACGGCGCAATATGACCTCGATGCCACAGGAATCATTGCTCGGCCCACGCCCACCGGCGGTGAGCCCACTGGAATTCAGTCGCATATAGGCATGCGACCAGAGCTCTACCGGTATCACTATCCAAGTGTCACCATCCCGGATGAAAACTCGGTTCTTCTCACGGCTTTTGCGCTGCCCGATGTGGCAACCAGTGTCGCAGTAGTAGATCCCGTATCGGAACGTGAACTTTTGGGATCGTCGGGAAAATGGCTCAATCCTCTCATTGAATTTGACAAGGTAGTTGAACGTAAATTGGGCCTTGGAGATCCTCTTAGCGCAGATGATCTCGCGGCTCTTCCCAACGGCGTTGTAGTTACTCAGCAAGACCTTTCTCTGGCACAGGAAGCAAGATCGGGAGAAGGGAGCGAGGTGATTGCGCCGCTCGCTGCAATGCCAGGAATGGCAGAACGTAGCCGCCCGGTCCCGTGGCGGGCATACGGAATGAACTCTCAGATATTTGGATACGTTGCTAACCAGGAGTTTTCACCGAATATCTCTATTTCTGTTGCCATAGAGAGCATTGACGAGCATGGAAACGCGGTGGACACAGTCGAGCAAAACATTGATCTGGCGCATGACAATGGCCCCTTTGGCTCGCGTGCGTTTTTGCTGCCTCTTCCAGAACAGGGTGGTGAAACCTATGGGCGAATAACTGAAAACTATACCAATGGGGCCTATGTTACTGCCGATAACGTTTTCGCTCCGAAACTCACTCCGGTTCCTGCGGGAGAAACGGTAGCGGAAGATGAAGCTTCGCGGCGAGCTCAGGCTGACGAGGAATATCGGGCTAGCTTTGTGGCGAATCCCGTAGGGATTGCTCCCCTTTATACTTCTTATAACGAGTCTGACTCTCTAGCCACGCAAGTAACTCCGCAGGAGCGTGGCGCAGAGATTACGTATCGCGCGACCTCTCCCTTAGACACCTCTCTTGGCTCGGTTGTTCGTGACGGTGGCGCACCTTTTGAGGTTGGCGAGTTCACTCCGCAGCAAACAAAAACCGATGACATACCTGGCATGGAGCCTCTCGGGGCGCTCGGACTCTATTCTTCAAATCACCTGATACAGGGAAGTGAACGAATCGACCACCTCCGCTCGGGGCTCGGTGTTGCGCTGAACCCACCATCGGCAGTGGTGTCTTACGAAAGCGCGGAAGCCCTTGCAGAGGAACTCCCGATCAACGCCATTAGGGTACGAGTCGCAAATCTTGAGGACCTAACTCGGGAAGATGCGCTAGTAGCTATCGGTAAAGTGGCTGATCGAATCCGGTCCTTAGGTGTAGATGCCAGGGTAGTGGCAGGCTCATCACTCGGGACTGCGAAGATTTGGGTACCGCAAACTGCGGGCCAAACCGATAGCGAGACCGGCCGTCAAGAAGTAGAAGCGCTTGGCTGGGTCGATCATCGCTATGTTGTGCTAGGCGCGGCGGATTTCATGGCAAGCCTCCTCACCACTCTAGTGCACTCAATCGCGCAGGCTGGCGGCTTCCTCATCATCGGCGTGATCGCGGTGGTGGGAGCGGTGGAATTTGCCGCGAGACGAACCAGATTCAATGTTCTCAAAAATCAAGGATGGTCCTCATCCTCATGCCTTGCAACCGTTCTTCGGGAAGAAGCGTGGGGGCTGATTCTTCTCGCATGTGCCCTTGTAACGACGGCACTGTTTTCAGTGGCGGAACAACCTCGATTACTAGCAAGCATCCCACTTGTTTGCGGGGCTGTTATCTATGCGCTCCTTCTTATCCTTCCGCTTCGTTACGCCAGTCGAAGGAGCAGCTCGAATCTTCCGCGAATCTCTCTTCTAGGCTGGTTAACCGTTGCTGAGGGACTGTTTATCGGAGTGTTCTGCTCGCTTCTTGGCGAAGTAGTAACAATGATCGCTTGGTTCCGAAATGGGGCCCGCGGGCTAGATATTGGCGAAGCTCTTGTTGAAGTATTGCTCCCAGTGCTTGTGGTCCTGGTGGCAGCGGCGGGCCTGGCAGTGAGCGTGCTGCTTCTCCTGGCGCGCAGGAAACAAACCGCTGTGCGGGACCTCAAAGAATTTGTGTACTGGAACCTGGGCTGGAGTACAAAGAAGATCCGTACCGTGCAGGCAGGTGTCTCATTCATCGTGGCCATGTGCTGTGCCTTAGTTGGTTGGATCGTCTCCGTGACATTGATCGGAGCCGGAATGGACCGCGGCCTGTATTGGATTGTTTTTTCTTCAGCTGCTGTCGTCCTGGTTCTCATCAACGGTCTCGGTGTGAACCCATCTACTCTCCCGCGCCGTTTTCGCGCGAGTCTACGTTTGCAGCGCTGAGAGGCGGGAAGGGACTTTCGTAACCCTGGGAATCGGCCATTCCTCCGGGCCTCGCTTCGAGAGTGTCAGTTAGCCGGGTACACTGCATCTGTGGTCGCCAATCATATTACTCAACAGGACTCGCCCGGGAACACGCAGCCCGGCAGCACACCGCTCGGTAGCGGCCCGGCCGGTGATACCCCGGCTGGCAGCATCCCGGCTGGAACTGCCCTCCTCACCCCGGTGGACGTGCGTGCGCTGTGCACGGCCCTGAATATCCGCCCCACCAAAACCCTGGGGCAAAACTTCGTGCACGACGGCGGCACCGTGCGCAAAATCGTGCGGGAAGCCGGGGTGGGCCCGGGGGATAAGGTCCTCGAAATTGGCCCGGGCCTGGGCTCTCTCACCCTGGCGCTCCTGGAAAGCGGCGCCTACGTATCCGCGGTGGAGATCGACGCCGCCCTCGCCGCAGCTCTCCCCGATACCGTGGCGCGCCGCCACAGCACTCCGGAGAATTTCGCGCTGTTGCACGCGGACGCCCTGAGTATCACCGGGCCCGAGCAGCTCGCTTGCCCGCCTGCGCTCCGCACTGGCCAGACCGGGGCCGCGGCCACCGGCACCGTAACCGCCAGCACTGGCGGTCCCGGCAGCACGCAGACCTTCGCCCCCACCGCTCTGGTGGCCAACCTTCCCTATAACGTGGCGGTGCCGGTGCTCCTCACCCTCATGGAAGCCCTGCCCAGCCTGGAAACCATCACCGTGATGGTGCAGCTGGAAGTCGCCGACCGCCTGGCTGCCGCCCCCGGCTCCCGCACCTACGGCGTGCCCTCCGTGAAAGCCGCATGGTACGGCAGCGCTACCCGCGGCGCGAAAATCTCCCGCCACGTTTTCTACCCGGAGCCGAATGTGGATTCCGCCCTTGTTCACCTGCGCTTGCGGCCCGTGCCCGGTACCGATGACCTGCGCGAACGCGTTTTTAAGGTAGTCGACGCCGCTTTCGCTCAGCGGCGTAAAACTCTGCGCAGTGCCCTGGGTTCCTGGGCCGGCAGCCCGGCCGCCGCCGAAACTATCCTCCAGCGGGCCGGGGTATCACCCCAGGCCCGCGGGGAAACCCTCACCATTGACGATTATGTGCGGATCGCGCAGGCCCGCGAACTCCCCAACTAAAAACCCCATTCCAAGGACCACCAGCTATGGCACATTTACTTTCGGTACATGACGTGGGCGTCAGCCTGGGAAGCAGCGATATTCTCAGCAACGTTTCCCTGAGTTTAGAGGACGGCAGCCGCATAGGCGTCGTCGGCCCAAACGGGGGAGGGAAAACCACGCTGCTGCGCCTCATCACCGGGCGGCTTGCGCCCACCAGCGGCGAGGTGATCCCGACCAATACCGCGACATTTGCCACGCTCACCCAGGCCGATGAGCTGCCCGATACCACGGTGCTCGAGGCGATTCACGCCGGAACCGCCCGCCACGAATGGGCCAGTGACGCGCGGGTGCGGGACCTGCATGCCGGGCTGCTCCCCGATATTCCCCTCCAGGCTCGGGTGCGTGAGCTTTCCGGCGGGCAGCGCCGGCGGGTAGCCCTGGCCCATACCCTCACCCGCGAGGCAAATATTATTATTCTTGATGAGCCGACCAACCATTTAGACGTGGAGGGTATTACTTTCCTGGCGCATTATATTAAGGAACGTTTCGGTGGGCCGCGCCCGCGCGGGGCGCTGGTGGCCGTCACCCACGACCGCTGGTTCCTAGATGCGGTGGCCACCCGCCTGTGGGAAGTGGTGCCCGGGGTGGAGGGTCCGCGCGGGCAGATTCCCGGCCGGGTGGAAACCTACGAGGGTGGGTATTCGGATTATATTTTCCAGCGGGCCGAGCGGGAACGCCAGGCCGCACTCGCCGAAGAAAAACGCAATAACTTATTGCGGAAGGAACTGGCGTGGTTGCGGCGCGGCGCCCCGGCCCGCACCTCCAAGCCACGTTTCCGTATCGAAGCGGCGGAAAATCTTATTGCGGATGTTCCGGCCCCGCGCGATACCGTGGAAATGACGCGCATGGCCGCCGCTCGTTTAGGTAAAGAAGTGGTTAATCTTGAGGACGTCAGCCTGCGCTACGGCGGCGGCCCGGAAATTTTACGCGGGGTGACCTGGCGGATTGCGCCGGGTGAACGCGTGGGGATCCTGGGCGCGAACGGTGCCGGGAAATCCTCGCTGCTCGCGCTCATTGCCGGGCGGCTCCAGCCCACAACCGGGCACGTCAAACGCGGAGCCACCGTGAAACTCGCGGAACTATCCCAGCACACTCGCGAACTCGATGAGGTTGCGGATTTGCGGGTGGTGGAGGCCGTGAACGACGTCGCAGCTCGCGTGCAGGTGGGGAAGAAGGAACTCACCGCGAGCCAGGTGACCGAGCGGATGGGATTCACCCGCGAACGTGCCTGGACGCGAGTCAGTGAACTTTCGGGCGGGGAGCGGCGCCGCCTCCAATTCATGCGCCTGCTCATGGCCGAACCGAATGTGCTGCTCCTGGACGAACCGACGAATGACCTGGATACCGATACCCTCGCCGCGATGGAAGATGTGCTGGACGGCTGGCCGGGCACCCTCATTGTGGTCTCCCACGACCGCTACCTGCTCGAACGCATGACGGACCGGCAGATCGCGGTGCTGGGTGGCCACGTGCGGGATTTGCCGGGCGGCGTGGATGAGTATTTGCGGCTGCGTGAAGAGGAGCGGGGCGAGCGCGAGGGTGCCAAGGGCGCGGCTGGAGCGCGCGCGGGTGCAGATGCTCGTGCGGGCGCCGGCGGTGCAGGCGGCTCCGGCAGCTCCGGGGCTGCGGCAGCCGCGTCCGGTGCATCGGGGGAGCGGGCTGAGAAAAGCGCGAGTGCCCTCCAGCGCGAAGCCCGCAAAGAAGTGCAGCGCATCGAGAAACGGATGAATCGGCTACGCGAGCAGATCACCACGCTGGAGGAGCGCAGCACCGCCTGCGCGGTCAGCGGGGACTATGAGGAACTCGCGCGCATTGGCAAAGAGCTAAGTGAGGCAAGTGGCCAGCTTGACGAGCTGGAAGAACAGTGGTTGGAGGCAGCTGAAGTAGCCGAGGGCTAAGGCGAGCGCACCCACCCAGCCAGAATGGCCATTCCGCCAGGCGTACACACACGCGGGGCCCGGGAGAATCCCGGGCCCCGCGTGCGTCGTCGTCGTACTACATCAGAATTTAGGCGGCCTTACGGAAAATCTGCGTGAGCTTGACGCGCTCACCCATCCGCAAAATCGAGCGTTCGTAAATCTTGCCGGCCAGAATCGCCAGCAGGAAGACCCCGAGCGCGTTGATGCCGACCGCCGCCAGTTCTTCCACGAGCGGGACCTCGCCGATGGCCGCGCGCATGGGCATCATGAACGGGCCGAAGAACGGCAGCACGGAGAGAATCTTCGTGACCGCGGCCTCGGGCAGCGCCGGAATAAGGTAGAGCGCGGTGTAGAACGGGATGAACTGGAGGAACATGACCGGGGTGTTGATGCCGGCCAGGTCTTCCTGGCGGGACACCGTGGCCGCCAGCCCGCCCACCAGCGCGGTGGCGGTGAAGTAGCCGAGCACCATCCACACGACCGTGCGCGCCACCATGCCGGCCAGCCCGAATTCCTGGAGGAAACTGAGATCGGGAACCAGCCCGGAAATGGCCACGCCCGTAATAATCGCGCCGATATAACCGAAGAGGATGACCACCCAGCCGGCGCCCAGGCCCAGCACTTTGCCGAGCAGCAGGACGCGCGGGCGGACCGTGGTCAAAATAATTTCCACCACGCGGGAGGATTTTTCTTCGACGACGCCGGCGCCTACCGCGCCAATGCCGCCCATCACCATGAAGAAAATCAGCATGGCACTCACCGAGCCGATAAGGAAACCAATGGGATTCGCATCGAAACCGGAGGGAGTGTAATTCACCGTCTGAACCCGGAGATTATTAATAGTATCCAGGTGGGCGAGGACCGTGGCATCCACCCCGGATTCCTCCAGCACATAGGTGCTGAGCACCTTCTTGAGAGCGGGCAGCTCCTTCGGATCCGGGGAAGTGGCCACGATCTGCGGATCGAGGGCCGTGCCGGAAATGCCGATTTCCGCTTCCGGTTCTTCGGTGGCCAGCTCGGCGGCGATATTGGAGGTGGGGAGGGCGGCGAAACCGGCACTCTCCAGGTAGGGCTGGAGCTGCGCGGCGCTGGCCTCCAGGTAAATGCCCTGGGCTTGCGCGGCCGGGGCGGCGCCGTTAGCTTCATCGTCTCCGCCCAGGAAGACGCGGCCCGCGAAGCCGGCCACAATAGCGATGACCCACATAACCGCGAGGGAAATCATGGTGGCGCGGGAAGCGAAAACGTTCTTGAACTCGCGTGCGAAAACAATGCGTACCATTACTTAGCCTTCTTTCCGAACAGCGAGCCGAGCAGGCCGCGCTTTTTCTTGGGTGCGGCCGCGTCATCTTCGTTTGTGGAGGGCACCTGAACAACGTCGCGGAACAATTCCGTGAGGTGGGGGCGGCGCTGGGCGAATTCCACCACGGTGCCGGCCTGCTGGGCAGCGGCGAGAAGCGCGGCGGTGGGGTCTGCGGTGGGGGTGGGGTTAGCGGGCGCGGTCTCCACGAGCACCCGCGCAATTCCCGCGCTCAGCGGCGCCTCCGAGGTGCCGGCCAGCGGATCGGGGTGGACGGTGAATCCGGCTTGGCTGAGGGCCGTGCGCAGCGCGGTTTCCTCCGCGCGCACCGCCAGTGCGTAGGGCGGGTTACCGGAATTACGCAGCTCATCTACGGTGCCGCGGGCCACGATATTTCCACCCGCGAGGATTCCCACGCTATCGCAGAGGCGTTCGACCAGGTCAAGCTGGTGGGAGGAGAAAATAACCGGAACGCCCTCATCGGCCTTCTGGCGCAGCGTATCGCTCATGGTGCGCACCGCCACCGGGTCCAAACCGGAGAAAGGTTCGTCAAGGATGAGGAGTTCGGGATCGTGAATGAGAGCGGCGGCCAGCTGCACGCGCTGCTGGTTACCGAGGGAAAGCTTCTGGACGGCATCCTCCCGGCGCGAGCCCACCCCGAGGCGATCCGTCCAGCGTTCCATAGCGGCCTGTGCCGCATCCGGGCTCATCCCGTGCAGGCGCGCGAAATACATCAGCTGCTTATCGACCTGCATCTTCGGGTAGAGGCCGCGTTCTTCTGGCATATAGCCGATGCGCTGGCGTGCCGCGAAATCAATGGGCTGGCCATTCCAGGTCACCTGCCCGGAATCTTTACTCAGGAGGCCGAGCATAATGCGCATCGCAGTGGTTTTCCCGGCCCCGTTCGAGCCGACGAAACCGAAGATTTCACCGGGGCGAACCGCGAAGCTAAGATCCTGCAACACTTTGCGCGACCCGAAACTCTTGGAGATGTTCTCAACGGAGAGCATAAAGGGTACGTCCTTGCTATTGTGCGATTGATGAATATTCTAGGGTAGCGCGCCGCCCGCCCAGACACGGGCAACCGCCGCGCGCAAGACCGGTGACGTCACCTAGAGCGCCATCGTTCTATTTGCGTGTCGCCGTCTATCCTATGCCAGAGTCCCGGTGAAACCTAGATTAAGAAAGGGGGACGGGCCGGATTATGCCGGATGCGCGCCGGCTCAGTGCCCGCTTAGTGCCGGCTCAGCGCGTTCCCACGCACGCTCAACGCGCGCTCAGTGCCCGCCGCGGGTGAGCAGGCGCGGCTGCGATTCCAGCCCGCGCAAGCCGTTCCACATAAAATTGACCACGTGCTCGGCTACCGTTTCTTTATCGGGTTGACGCACATCCACCCACCACTGGCCCACCTGGCCGAGCGCCCCGGCCAGCGTCTGCCCGTAAATGCGGGCGTATTGCGGAGAAATACCATTGCGCCCGAGCATGGGCGCCAGCAAATCCGAGGCATAATCAGCCACATCCGCGATCACGGTTGAGAAGGAATCCCCGCCCAGCGTGGCCGGCGAACGCTGCACGAGGAGGCGAAAACCGTCGTCGTTATGCTCAATATAATCCAGCACGGCGACGACGATGGACTCGAGCACCTCGCGCTCGGGCAGGCCAATGTTCATGCGCGCGGAAAGTAATTCCGTGAGCGTGACGAGCTCGCGATCCACTACCACGTTGTAAATGCCTTCTTTGGAGCCGAAATGTTCGTACACAACCGGCTTGGAGACCTGGGCGGCCGCGGCGATTTCTTCGATGGAGACCCCGTCGAAACCCTGGGCCGCGAAAAGTTCGCGGGCCACGCCCACCAATTGTTTACGCCGGTCCGCTCGCGACATGCGCACCCGCTTCTTTTCCGGGGCGGGGGCAGGTGCGGGGGTCTGTGTCGTGGTCGGAGTGGAGGCATCCGCGGTGGTGGCAGCGGTGTTCTGTTCGATGTTCTGATCGGTGTGAGCGAGCGTATTATCGGCGGCGCGGGCGGCATCAATGCCGTTCGTGCCCTCAGGCGAGGTCTGTTTCATACTTAGTATTATGCCAGGAGCGCTTCGGTCGGTTAGACTATATCGGTGCCGGCCCGCGCGTCGGCAGTTTTCCGCCATGGTGTAACGGCAACACAGCGGTCTTTGGAACCGTTATTCTAGGTTCGAATCCTAGTGGCGGAACGTTTTCGGGCGCAGCGTCAGCGCCCGTGGCGAAATATAGGGCGCATTGCCGCCAGAAAAGGGAAGGCATGGATCTCTCCGCTGTCGTCATCCTGGCTGCTGGCCAGGGAACTCGCATGAAATCAGCCACCCCGAAACTTTTGCATGAGGTGTGCGGCCGCACGCTGCTCGGGCACGCCATCACCGCCGCGCGCAGCCTCAATCCCCGCCATATTGTTGTGGTGGTGCGCCACGAACGGGATCGGGTGGCTGCCCACGCGCTTGAGCTGGACGATTCGGTCATGATCGCCGATCAAGATGAGATCAAGGGCACCGGCCGCGCGGTGTGGTGCGGGATGGAAGCCCTGGGTGCGGGGGTGAGTGGCCCGGTTCTTGTGATGGCCGGGGATACCCCGCTTTTGGGTGGGGAGATTCTCGGGGAGCTCGCGCGCGCCCACGGGAACAGTGTTCACGGCAGCAGTTCGTGCGGGAACACTGTTTACATGAACGACGACGCCGCTACCGCTCCGGCTACCCCCGCCAACCCCGCTGTCACCGTGCTGAGCGCCCGGGTGCCTGATCCGGCTGGCTACGGGCGGATTGTGCGTGATAGCCAGGGCACCATCTGCGCCGTCGTAGAAGATAAAGACGCAAGTGCGCAGCAGCGTGCCATCAACGAAATCAATACTTCTACCTATATTTTCGATGCCGCGTTTTTGCGCGAGGCGCTGGCGACCCTGGGCACCGATAACGCGCAGGGGGAAATGTACCTGACCGATGTGGTGGCGCGGGCGTACCAGCTCGGCGCCGGGGTCGGTTCTTATGTAAGCAGTGATTACCTGGCTGTGGAGGGTGCGAATGACCTGGTCCAGCTGGCGGCCCTGCGCCGGGAAATGAATCGACGCATCGGGGAAAAGTGGATGCGCAGCGGGGTGAGCATTATTGATCCGGCCACAGCGTGGATTGATGTCCAGGTGGAACTGGAGCCGGATTGCGTCGTCGAACCTAATACAATTTTGCGCGGAACCACGCGGGTAGCGCGGTTTGGGCACGTGGGGCCCGGGGAACTGAGCAATGTCATCGTGGAGGAAGGCGCGCGGGCGCGGCATGTGCACCTGCGCGATTGCCTCATTCCGGCCGGTAAATGTGCCCGGCACGCGATTGCGCTCGGGGAAGCCGCCCAGCACCGCTGCGGCGGGTAAACACTGTTCCGGCGGTAAACACCGTTTACCGGGTAGCGGGTAGCGCCGCGATCGCATAAGCTGACAACGTCGAAAAACCCAAGCAGGCGAAACACATCGGGGGAGCACAATGAGCACGGGAATGCGGGTATCGAACGATAAGCGGCTGGTCCTAGCCACGGGCCGCGCCTATCCGGAGTTGGCGGAGGAGGTTGCGCGCTGCCTGCATATCAGCATGCTGCCCACCACCATCTACGATTTCGCAAATTCAGAAATTTACATCCGCTATGAGGAGTCGATCCGCGGGGCGGATGTTTTTATTATGCAGGCCTTCAGCAGCCCCATTAATAAATGGCTGATGGAGACGCTGCTCATGGTGGATGCCGCCAAGCGTGCCTCCGCCAAGCGCATCACCGTGGTGGCGCCGTACTACCCCTACGCTCGTCAGGACAAGAAGCACAAGGGCCGCGAACCGATTTCGGCGCGGCTGGTGGCCGATCTGCTCAAGACGGCCGGCGCGAACCGCATTATGAGCGTGGATCTGCACGCCGCGCAGAGCCAGGGTTTCTTCGACGGGCCGGTGGACCACCTGTGGGCGATGCCCACGCTGGTCGAATATGTCCGCTCCATTATTACCGGCGACGACGCCGTTATGGTCTCACCCGATGCCGGCCGTATTAAGGTGGCCGAGCAGTGGTCCTCGCGCCTGGGCGGAATTCCGCTGGCTTTTGTGCATAAGACCCGCAATATTGAGAAGGCCAATACCGCGAAGGCTAACCGGGTTGTCGGCGATGTGGCCGGTAAGACCGCCATTATTGTTGACGACATGATCGATACCGCCGGCACGCTGGTCGGCGCGATTCGCGTGGTTAAGGATGCCGGCGCCAAGGACGTTATCGTGGCGGCCACCCACGCGTTGCTTTCCGGGGAAGCGGTCGAGCGGCTCTCCAATGCGCCGATTCGTGAACTCGTGGTGACCGACACCGTGCCGATTCCCGATGAGAAGCGTTTCAAGGGCTTGACGGTGCTTTCCATTGCCCCCACCCTGGCGCGCGCCATCGACGAAGTCTTCGAGGATGGCTCGGTGACCTCGCTATTTGACGGCGCGTACTAAAAACGCACGTGGTGGTCACATCGAGCTGGGCGCTGTCCGTACTTGTCTTCGCTACCGGGTTGGTGGGCGGCATTGTGGGATACCTGACCGGGGTGGCTTCGCTGGTCACCTACCCGGCTCTCCTGGCCCTCGGATTCCCGCCGATTACCGCCAATGTGACGAATGCGATCAATAATTTCGGGAGCAGCCTGGGCTCGGTGCTGACCGGCTGGCGCTCCATGCGGGCGGTGCAGGCCTATCCGTTGTGGCCGCAGATGTTTATCAGCGCGGTGGGCGGAGCTATCGGCGCGGTGCTGCTGCTGGCTTTCGACCCGAAAGTTTTCGAGTTCGTGGTGCCCTGGCTGGTTCTCATCGCCACCCTTTCCACGCTGGTTGGCCCCTACCTGGAACGACGCGGCATCCACGCGAATATTCCGGTTCCTACCTTCCTGGTGCTAGTGGGTGTGCTGGGCGTGTACGGAGGTTATTTCGGGGCGGCCTCGGCGGTTGTGTATCTTGGCATCGCCGCGATCCTCACCCCGATGACCACCCACGAGGCACTGCTGCTCAAATCTCCGGTGCTCGGCTGCGCAAATCTCACCGCGCTACTGTTCTTCATCTGGTCCGGGGAAGTGGATTACGCGGCGGCGCTGACCATGATGCTCGGCGGGCTGCTGGGCGGGATGGTTGGCCCGCACCTCCAGCGTTTCCTCCCCGGTGGTGTGGTGCGCTGGCTGGTCGGCATCTTCGGGACAGCGCTCGCGATCTGGCTGATGCTGCGGGCGTTGGGGTAGGGCGGCGCGGCTGCCCTTAGTTCCTCATCCGCCACCGGCTCAGTTCCTCATCCGCCACCGGCTCAGTTCTTCATCCGCCACCCGCGCTGGCGGAATGCCTCGGCGAGGTGAGCGGTTGCGGGAACTTCGCCGCTCGCGATGCGTGGGAGCGCGGGTCTGCCCGGGTTGAACATCATGCGGACGAGCCGCCGAGGGAGGTGGAGATCCGGGTGGAAAAACTGAAGTTCGATCCAGCCGTAGCTGGTGCGGAGTTCGCGCCGCTGGCGATCTTTGACCTGCTGGGAGGCGTCTCGGTGAGGTGCGCCGTCGTACTCCACAATGATGCGCTGCTCCTCGAAAAGCATATCGGGTTGGCCGAGCGGGCAGCCGTCCGGGGCGAGAAGCCGCTGGTTGAGGCGCGGTTCCGGGAATCCCGCCATGGCGATAAGGAGTCGCAGCAGGGTTTCCATCGGCGAATCCGCGCCCACCCGCGCCCAGGCCAGCGCCGCGCGGAAGTGCGCCACAAAATTCCAGCTCGGGTGTTCTGCCAGGAAAGCCTCCAGTCCCTCGCGGGTGGCGTAGGGCGCCGACCTCCCCTCGAAGCGCTGGCGAGGAATGCGCAGGAGCGCGTCGATTGCCGCGATGAGCTGGTAAAACGATAGATCCGGCACGCTCGCTAGCACGGCGCGGGGCCGGGAGGCGATGCGCAGGTCCCCGCCGGGCGTGCAGATCGTTTCGATGTCGCTGTCCAGCAGTTGCGTGCGATCCCAGCGGATGAGGGGGTGGGGATGTTTGTCCTGTTTAGCGTGTGTAGATAGATCCACGGGCTTAGAGTCGTCCCATGTCGAGAAGCGGGGTGGGAGCGGTAAACCCCAGAGGCGCATTGCGGACATTCCTGTCACTACGCTTCGTGGGAATCTATGTTGCATAGCGATGAGGACATCGACTTCCGTAAAATCGCGGCGGGTGTCCCGGTAGATCCCCCGTGTCAATAGTTGGAAACAATTGCGCCGGGCGAGAGTTCGGGGCAACCCCAGAGCGTCCAGCTGTGCGAGGCTGAAGATGGGTGGGATTGGTACCGATTCACGGGGTTTATTGACCATGAGGTGAGTATTCAGGCAAGTGGTGGTTCGGGCAAGCGGCTATCCACAGGAAGGTGCTGTTATCCACAGGTAGAAATCGCGCGGAAAGCCGCCAGTAAGCTCCACAGGGATCTCCGGGGTGGGGGCCAAAACGTAGTGCGAGTAAGAGCACCGTTTTCGGCTGGTTTTGTGTCTCTTACGCGCACTTGACGGGGGTGGTGGTTTGAAATGCGCACTTTGTGTGTGGGGTAGGGGTGGTACGACGACGGCGCCAGCTGGCGGGGCGGATTCTGGCGGAGTTGGTGGTGGGGCAGCGGGGGTGTTCCGGGTTCGGGCGGTGGAGCTCCTCGGAACGTGAGGGGGCTGGTGGGGCAGGAAGGGCGCGTGTGTGTGAGGAGCGGCAAAAAACTTTGTTTTTTGCCGCCGTCGCCCTAAAATTGACGGCGTTGCTTCGGCGAGGGAGGGAGCTCGAAGCGCGGAATCACCCGGTCGTTGAATTGGGGAATCGCCCGGTCTACGGGATGGCGATTCTGGTAAGCCTGCGGGGCAGGGGAGCTGGGAATCGGGATTCGCGCTCGCGGACTCTTCCGTTATCGACGCGGCAGGCGCTCCTTCGGGTGGCCTGCTTTAACGAGGCCACCACCCGGCGCGGCGTGTGCGGCGCGGGTGTTCATATCGACAATATCGAGGTCAGCCCGCCACTCGGGTGACCGCTAATCTGACGAAGGAGAATCATGGCTATTGATGCTGCGAAGCTGACTGCCGAAACCCGTGATGAATTTGGCAAGGGCGCGGCTCGCCGCCTGCGCCGCGATGGGCGCGTTCCCGCCGTGCTTTACGGGCACGGAATCGAGCCGGTGCACGTGCACCTGGATGCTCACGATCTGTTCCTCGCGGTCAAGGGCAATCCGAATGCTCTGGTCAGCCTCACCATCGACGGTGAACTGACCCTCGCGCTGGTCAAGGACATTCAGCGTAACCCGCTCTCCCGCTCCATCGAGCATGTGGACTTCCTGCGCGTCAAGCGCGACGAAAAGGTCGAGGTTGAAATTCCGGTGGTCGTTGTGGGCGAACCGGCTCCCGGCCTTATCAACACCCTGGAACTCCTCAATATCCTGGTCTCCGCCCCGGCGATCGATATTCCGGAATCCATCGAGGTCAATGTGGAAGGTCTCGAAGATGGCGCTCGCGTGACCGTGGCCGACCTCAAGCTTCCCGAGGATGTGGAAGCCCTGGTCGATGGCGAAGAAATCGTGTCCCTGGTCATGGAGCCCCAGGTTGATAAGGCTCTGGAAGAAGCCGACGCCGCCATGGCCGAAGCTCAGGCAGAAGAAGCAGCCGAAGAAGCGGCAGCTTCCGAAGGTGCCGGCGAGTAATTCGGCGATGCACCTCACTCGCCACGAGTGACTCTTACGCGGCCGCGGACGCAATGTCCGCGGCCGCGTGCCGTGTCGGCGTCGTCGTAAAAAATATGAAGTACGCAGAGGCGGAACAATCCCGGGCAAGCGGGTACGGTTGAATATGCACAGGAGGAACGCATGTACGCTGTTGTTGGATTAGGCAATCCCGGTGCTACCTATGCCGGAACTCGCCACAATTGTGGGCATATGGTGGTGGCGGAGCTCGCCGCGCGTTGCGGGGGGCAGTTGCGCTCGCACGGCGCCACCCAGACGAACCAGCTTTCCGCGCGGGTGGGGGTGGCGCCCGGGCAGGCCGGTGAGCAGGTCATTCTTGCCACGTGCCAGTGTTACATGAATACCTCGGGCGGGCCGGTCAGCGCGCTGCTGCGCTATTACGACTGCCCGGTGGAGAATCTTATTGTGGTTCACGATGAGCTTGATCTCCCCTTCGGGACTCTGCGCCTCAAGCGCGGCGGGGGCGAAGGCGGGCATAACGGGCTCAAGTCGATTTCGCAGTCCACGGGCTCGAAGGATTATATTCGGCTGCGTTTCGGTATCGGCCGGCCGCCCGGGCGCCAGGACCCTTCCGATTTTGTGCTGCGGCCCTTTAGCTCGACGGAGCGCAAGGAGCTTGATGTGCTTATCGCGCAGGCCGCGGACGCCGTGGAGGATGTGCTGCGCAACGGGCTGGAAAGCGCCACGATGCGTTTGCATACGAAGCATTAGCCGGCGGCGTGGAGCGGCGGCGCCGCGGCATACGGCGCGGATCCGCGCAAATACGGCGCCGAACCGCCCGCGCTGCGCGCTAAATCGCCGGCACCGCGCCCGCGCTGCGCCGAGCGAGAACCGAAACCCCAGAAGGACGAGGAAGGAAACGAGCGTCCCGTGCAATTAGAATCCTTGCTGCCGCTCATCGGCGCCGATCCCGCCCTGAGCAGCGCTGCCGCCTCGACCGCCACCCGCCTGGATATTCCGATGCCGCGCGGGGTGGTGCCGCCGGCCCTGGCGTACCTCGCGCGCGCGAATGCCTCGGAAAGCGCGGCTCGGCAAACCGGCACGGCCGCCGTACCAGAAACCGCTGCCCCGAAAAACCCCACCGCAGAAACCGCCACCCCCGCACCCCTCCACGTGGCCATCACCGCGTCGGGGCGGGAGGCTGAAATCCTTGAGGGCGCGATGCGCGCCTACCTTCCGGCGGAGCAGATCGCGGTGTTCCCCTCCTGGGAAACGCTCCCGCACGAGCGCCTGTCTCCGCGTTCGGATACGGTGGCTCGCCGCCTGCTCACTCTGCGTCGCCTGGCCCATCCGGAGGAATTCGAGCCGCTGCGCCTCCTCATTATGCCGGTGCGCGCGCTGCTTCAGCCCATTACCCGCGGTCTGGGCGACCTGGCGCCGGTGCGTATCCGCCTCAACGAGGACGCCCCCATGGAGGAGGTGGAAAATGCGCTGGTGAACGCTGCTTACACCCGGGTTGATATGGTGGAACGCCGCGGCCAATTCGCGGTGCGCGGCGGCATTCTGGACGTTTTCCCGCCCACGGAACGCCACCCCATCCGCGTGGAATTCTTCGGCGATACCGTGGACGAAATCCGCACCTTCTCCGTGGGCGACCAGCGTTCCATGGAGGAACGCGAAGAACTTTACGCCCCGCCCTGCCGCGAAATTCTCCTCACTGAATCGGTGCGTACCCGCGCCCGCTCGCTCATCAGCGAGCTGCCCGGCGCCACCGATATGCTCGACAAAATCGCCGCCGGCATCGCCCCGGAGGGCATGGAATCCCTCACGCCGGTGCTCGTGGACGGCATGGACGCCGTGGTGGACGTGCTTCCCGCCACCGCCCGCCTCCTCATTATCGAGCCGGAGCGCGTGGACCAGCGCGCCGAATCGCTGATCGCCACCACGGAGGAATTCCTAGCGGCGGCCTGGAGTGCGGCGGCGGCCGGCGGCACGCCTCCGGTGCAGGCCAATGCGGCGAGTTTCGCGAGTGTCGCGGCCACCCGGGCGGAAGCGCTGAAACGCGGCCAGGCCTGGTGGACGCTCGGCGGCTTTTCCGGCAACGCGCTGTCCGGCAACGCGCTGTCCGGCAGTGCCGTCGCCGGACACAGCGCGTCCGCCGGGACTACTTCGGGTCGCCTCGCTTCCACCGGGAGCACCACCAAGAACGACGACGCCGGCGCCGCTGTCGCGGCGCGCGAACCGCGCAAATTCCTCGGGAAAGTTGATGAGGCTCTCGCCGCTATCGGGGAGCAGGCACGGCGCGGGGTGCGGCAGGTGCTCGTGGTGGACGGGCCGGGCTTGGCGCGCCGCTACGCGGAACAGCTCGGTGAGCTGGGTGTTCCGGCCAGCGCGGTAGCGGAGCTCCCCGCTCACTTCGAACCCGGGGTGGTTTACGTGGTGGCCGCGCCCATCGCCGAGGGCTTCGTTATGGAAGGCCAGCAGCTCGGGGTGTACGCGGGTGCGGATCTGACCGGGCGGGGCGGTTCCTCCACTCGGGATATGCGCACGCTGCCCAAGCGGCGCCGCAAGAATGCCGTTGATCCGCTCTCGCTAACTCCCGGGGATTTTGTGGTGCATGACCGCCACGGGGTGGGCCGTTTCGTGCGGATGGAAAAACGCACGATTGGCGGTAAAGGCGGGCAGCGCGAATATATTGTTCTCGAGTATGCGCCGTCGCGGCGCGGCGGGCCACCCGATCAGCTCTGGGTGCCCACCGATCAGCTTGACCAGGTGTCGAAGTATTCGGGCGGGGAATCCCCGAGCCTCAATAAAATGGGCGGGGCCGATTGGGAGAAAACCAAGTCGAAGGCCCGCGCTGCCACCCGCAAAATTGCTTCGGAGCTTATTCGCCTCTACGCGCAGCGCATGGCCACCCCGGGTATCGCATTTTCGCCGGATACGCCCTGGCAGCGCGAGCTCGAAGACGCCTTCGCCTACGTGGAAACCCCCGATCAGCTGCACACTATCGACGAAGTGAAAGCCGATATGGAAAAGCCGGTTCCCATGGATCGCCTTATTTCCGGGGATGTGGGCTACGGCAAAACCGAGATTGCGGTGCGGGCGGCTTTCAAGGCGGTGCAGGATGGCCGCCAGGTGGCGGTTCTGGTGCCGACCACCCTGCTGGTGGAGCAGCATCGCGAGACTTTCGAGGAACGCTACGCCGGCTTCCCGGTGCGGGTGGCGGCGCTTTCGCGTTTCCAGAGCGCGCGCGAATCGGAGGAGGTCATCTCCGGGCTCGCCGACGGCAGTATCGATGTGGTCATCGGTACCCACCGCCTACTCACGGGAAATGTGCGTTTCAAAGCCCTCGGCCTGGTGGTGATTGACGAGGAGCAGCGTTTCGGCGTCGAACATAAAGAGACCCTCAAGCAGATGTACCCGAATATCGATGTGCTCTCGATGTCGGCCACCCCGATTCCGCGCACGCTGGAAATGGCGGTCACGGGGGTGCGGGAAATGTCCACCCTGGCCACCCCGCCCGAGGAGCGCCACCCGATTCTCACCTACGTGGGCGCGCGGGAAAATCGCCAGATCAGTGCTGCGATTCGCCGCGAGTTGCTGCGCGACGGCCAGGTTTTTTACGTGCATAACCGGGTGGGGGATATGGGCCGGGTGGCCGCGCAGCTCGGCGAGCTGGTGCCCGAGGCGCGCATCGCCGTCGCCCACGGAAAAATGAGCGAACGCGATCTGGAAAATGTTATTCAGAATTTCTGGAATCACGAGATCGACGTCCTTATCTGCACCACCATCGTGGAAACGGGCCTCGATATTTCCAATGCGAATACGCTCATTGTGGATAATGCCGATAAGCTCGGGCTTTCTCAGCTCCACCAGCTGCGCGGGCGCGTGGGCCGCGGGCGCGAGCGCGCCTACGCGTATTTCCTGTACGACCCGGACCGCGCGCTCACGGAAACGTCCCTGGAACGCCTGCGCACCATCGCCGCGAATACCGACCTCGGGGCCGGCACCCAGGTCGCCATGAAGGACCTCGAAATCCGCGGGGCCGGCAATATGCTCGGCGGCGAACAATCCGGTCACATCGAGGGCGTTGGTTTCGATTTGTACGTGCGCATGGTCTCCGAAGCGGTTGCGAAAATGCGCGGGGAGATTCCGGGCGACGACGACGCCAGCAGCGATGTGCGCATTGAGCTGCCGGTGGAAGCCTACCTACCCGAGGATTACGTGCCTTCCGAACGGTTGCGCCTGGAGATTTACACCAAGTTGGCGGCATCGCGCGGGGAGGACCAGCGCGAGGAAATTCGGGCGGAATTGCGCGACCGCTACGGGGAGATTCCCGACGTGGCAGCGCGGCTCTTCCGGATCGCGCAGCTGCGTGACCTGGCGCGCAGTGCCGGGCTGGAGGAAATTACCCAGATGGGGCGCAATGTGCGTTTCACGCCGGTGGCGCTGCCCGATTCCCGGCAGGCGCGCCTCAAGCGCCTGTATCCGGGGGCGATGCTCAAGCCCGCGGTTCGAGTCCTCATGGTGCCTGTCCCGCCCGCGCCCGCCGCGGGGAGCGGCGGGGGCGCTGCCGGGGGAAGCACGCGCGCTGGAGCGGGCGGCCTTCGCCCCGGAACGCTCGGGGTGGCGCAGACCTCCGCGCGCCTCGGGAGCGGTGCGCCCATGGAAGGTGATGACCTGCTTGACTGGGTGTCCCATCTCATTACCGCGGTATTTATTTCCTCGGTGGGGTAGCGGCGGGGCCGCCGCGGGTTATTCCGGACGTGTGGCCGAGGTTCCGGGGTTTGTACTATAGGGCCCGTTTCGGGATGCCCCAGCGGGCTTCGTCACACGGTGTAGCCGGTGTTTCTGGCTCGCTGGCCTGCCCGCATGCTTACCTGTGTGACGATTGTGATTTTGAAGTACCTTTATCAATCCTGTCGTGATTTGATAAATTAAATTGTACGTTGTGGCGGTGGAATAGATGGGATGAGCTGCGGGTACCCGCGTGGAAAGCTGGCGTGCTCGTGTGTTTATGTTCGTTAAGGGCGCCTAAATCCAAGACATAGGATGACGCAACGGCACCGATGGTGGTGGCCCTGTGGAGTGGCTGCTCTTAGCGTAAGGAAGAATATGAAGAAAGTACTCAGAGGTGTCGTGGCTGCCGCGACCGCCTGCACGGTGATGCTGGGCGGCGCGGGCGCGGCTTTCGCGGATTCGACGAGCCCGAACGGAGCCACCGCGCCGGTTGCTTCAGATGCCTCTTCGGGTGCCGGAGCTGCGGGCGCTGGCGGTGCGGGCGCGCCGGCAGATGCCGCCGCTGCTGATACCAGCACCGCCGACTACGCCGCGGGCAAGATTAACGAAGCCCTGGGGGCTACCCCGGCCGATCAGGCCGATGCCTGGATGGTCAGTGCGCTGCAGAATCAGGCCTCTCATTACTCCAAGGCCTATGTGGATCAGCGCTTCGTTGCGGCCGCGCAAGCCTATGTAAATGCTTACTCCAACGGGGTATCTGACCTGGACAAGGCCATTGTTGAAGTGACCAAGACGGCCAAGACTGTTGCGGAAATGGATCGCCGGGTCAACGAAGAATTCCAGAAGTCCGCGGCCGGAAATAAGAGCGAAGTCGTTCAGAAGATTCGTTCCTGCATCGACCTCGCTAAGCAGGGTAAGAGCAAGGAATTCAACCAGTGCCTCAACGGCATTATTGTGCTGCAGAACCTCGAAGCTTACGAGAAGATGATCATCGCCGGTGACGCGGTGCTCAACGGGGATGTTTCCTATATTGATGCGGAGACCCTCGCCCAGCTCAAGAAGGATGTTGCTTACCTGCGTGAAGCTACCGCGTACCGCCCCGAAGCTGAGAAGCTGACCGGTAAGACGTGGTGGAAGGATATTGATCCCGCCACCATTACCCCGCTTGGGGATGCCGATTATGCTCGCCTGGAACAGCTGCGCTGGATTATCTCCGGTGAAAAAGAATTCAACGGCGTGAAAACCACTTACGGGCAGAGCTCGGACCGGGTGCGTGACCTGGTCCGCAAGGCCGGCTCCCTCAAGGCCAAGGCGGATACCGCTGCTCTCATCGCGGGCTTGCAGAACCCGGTGGTACGCAATGCGGCCCAGCAGCTTTTCGATGCTTCCCCGGATAACTATGCTGCCGATACCTTCTCTCATGTGCTTCCGCTCCTTGATGCCTGGGCTACCAAGCTGAGTGAAGCGAAAGCCGCTATTGAAGCCGAACAGGCCGCCCAGCTCAAGGCCCTGGCCGCGCTGGATTGCGCTCCGCAAGCCGCGCGTACCCAGGCCGAAGCCGATATTCAGGCAGCCACCGCTGCGGCGCTCGAGAAGCTCAAGCCGGTTGTGGACGAAGGCGTGCTGACCTCGATTCGTGCCGAGCACGAGGCAACCGTGCGCGGCATCGTGCAGAAGGTTTCCGCCCTCAAGGAATGCACGCCGGCCGACCCGGCCCCGACCCAGCCGGCC
Organism: Actinotignum stranguriae; assembly: GCF_051265215.1. NCBI lineage: Bacteria > Bacillati > Actinomycetota > Actinomycetes > Actinomycetales > Actinomycetaceae > Actinotignum > Actinotignum stranguriae. The sequence goes on along the minus strand of NZ_JBOZCJ010000001.1, from coordinate 215,450 downwards.
GAACCGACTCAGCCGGCCCAGCCTGCGGAACCGACGCAGCCTGCGCAGCCCACTGCGCCGGCTCCTGCGGACCCGGCCCCGGCAGGATCCGCCAAACCGGCCACTCCTGCTAAGCCCGGCAAGACCGTGGTGAAGAAGTCGGCGAAGAAGCTCCCGAATACCGGTGCGGAAGCCGCTTCCTTGGCGCTCCTCTCCGGTGCCCTGCTCGCCGGTGGGGCGCTCGCGGTGCGGCGGCGTCGTGCTGCCTAAACGCGACCATTAAATGAGCTGATGCTCGGGCGGGCCCGGCACGTGCGATATACAAGCGCGTGCCGGGCCCGCTTTTTTGAAAAACTAGTGACGTTACATTTTCTTGCTTTAGAATGATGGAAAGCACAACAAAGGAGTTGTTATGACGATGAACGTGAGTCCGAATCTTCTCAAGAATTTTGCGCGGCGCACGTACGGCGTCGCGGGGGCGCTGCTGGTCATCGCGATTTTCCTCCAGATTGCGGGGCCCTTCGCCATGCTGGAGCTCAATGAGCTTCCCGCTGGCACCGCGGATCCGGTGAAGGTTGGCTTGGCATATGTGGTCAAGGTGCTCATGGATATCTTTACCCTGCAGTTGGCCGGCGTTGCCGCGCTCATCGCCTTCTTGGCTCACCCCGTGCTGACCTCGGTGGTGAAAGAGGAAGAAAGCGGGGCGGGCGGCGTCGTCGTACCTAACGGCGCAGCGGAAGAAACCGCGGCGCACTAAACTCTCCCCACGTGTTCGTGAGCTAGTTAGCACCCGGGTGGTTCGCGCGCGGTGCCAAAGTCCCGAGTGGGCGAAAATCTTCGCGGCTCAGGGCGAAAACGCCGAGTTAATCACGGCCTGAACATGACGCGCGCGGGTGTTTTGAGAGACAATAGAAACAGCGGATATTCCGCGCAGGTAGCCACAACTATGTGGCACGGTCTATATGAAGGAGTACCTGTGGCATTCATTGAGGCAGTTAACGCCCGCGAAATTCTCGACTCCCGTGGCAACCCCACCGTTGAGGTTGAAGTTGTCCTGGATGATGGCACCTACAAGCGCGCATCGGTTCCCTCCGGCGCGTCCACCGGCGCCTTTGAAGCCGTGGAAAAGCGTGACGGTGATAAGGGTCGTTACCTCGGTAAGGGTGTCGAGCAGGCAGTGGAAGCGGTGAACGAAATCATCGCTCCGGAAATCATTGGCATGGACGCCAACGATCAGCGCGCTCTTGACGCGCTGCTCATTGACCTGGACGGCACGGATAACAAGGGCAAGCTCGGCGCGAACGCCATCCTGGGTGTGTCCCTCGCCGTGGCGCACGCCGCCGCCGAATCGGCCGGCCTGCCGCTCTACCACTACATTGGCGGCCCGAACGCCCACATCCTGCCCGTTCCCATGATGAACATCCTCAACGGTGGCTCGCACGCCGATTCCAACGTTGATATCCAGGAATTCATGATCGCTCCGATCGGCGCCGAAACCTTCAAGGAAGCGCTGCGCTGGGGTGCTGAGGTGTACCACACCCTCAAGAGCGTTCTCAAGGAACGCGGCCTGGCCACCGGCCTGGGCGATGAAGGCGGCTTCGCCCCCAACCTGGATTCCAACGCCGAAGCTCTGGACCTCATCGTCGAGGCTATTGAGCGTGCCGGCTACACCCCGGGCAAGGACTTCGGTCTCGCCCTGGACGTTGCCGCCACCGAATTCTTCGAGAACGGTGTTTACAAGTTTGAGGGCGGCACCAAGTCCTCGGACGAAATGATCGCCTACTACGAAGAGCTCGTGGAGAAGTACCCGCTCGTGTCCATCGAGGATCCGCTCTCGGAAGACGAATGGGATGCCTGGAAGAAGCTCACCTCCGAAATCGGTGATCGCGTCCAGATCGTTGGCGACGACCTCTTCGTCACCAACCCCACCCGCCTCCAGAAGGGCATCGAAACCAAGGCCGCGAACGCGCTCCTGGTGAAGGTGAACCAGATCGGTTCGCTGACCGAAACCCTCGAAGCCGTGGAGCTCGCGCACCGCAACGGCTTCCGCACGATGACCTCGCACCGCTCCGGCGAAACCGAGGACACCACGATTGCGGATCTCGCGGTGGCCACCAACTCCGGCCAGCTCAAGACCGGTGCTCCGGCCCGTGGCGAGCGCATCAACAAGTACAACCAGCTGCTGCGCATCGAAGACGAACTCGGTGAAGACGCAGTCTACGCCGGCCGCGCTGCTTTCCCGCGCTTCAAGGCCTAAGGCTCTGGAAGCTCCGGGCTGGCTAGCTGGGTAATCAGGTAGCCGGTGGCGAGTAGCCGGGTGGTCGGTTTTCCGGTTCGCTTATAGCGCGCTGCTTGCTGATAGGGCTGCTGGCCTGCCCGTAGCGCTGCTGGCTTGCATATATAGCGCTGAGTGCCGCTCCTTCTCTTCGGGGAAGGGGCGGCGCTTTGTTATGGGGCGGGTGTGCGGCCAGTTGCTTTTTGTGAACCCTCGGCAGAACTGACCGCCTATCATTGGGGCGGTTCACAAAGTGGTACTGGAGCTACAGCCAACACCCGATTTTCTGTCGTGCAGTACCACTCTGTTCGTTCCGCTGTCGTGGAGTACCACTTTGTTGGGTAGCGGCGGGTGTCAGCGGGTTAGCCCCGGCGGTCCCGAAGTGAAGTGCGCTTAAGAGCACCGTTTTGGGGCGATTTCCTGTCTCTAACGCGCACTTGACGGGGGGCATGGTTCGAAATGCGCACTTGACGGGGGCACGGTTCGAAATGCGCACTTTGGCTCCCGCCGGTTCACCGCCCCGGCGGGAGGCGGGGGTGTTTTTCCGAGGTGTACTTCGCATGTACGACATATGCACTACAGCGCGGACAACACATGCCCCCTCCCCAGGTGCTGGTGTGACTATTGAGGTTTCGTGAGGCTCGTGAGATTCGCGCGGGCTGGTCGCTGAGGCTTGTCGAAATCAAAGTGCAACGGCAGCTACGTTAAGAAATTGTTTTGATGTCGCCAGGTTGAATCCTGTGGGGCTCGCTGCCGTGAGGTTGCATCCTGTGAGGGACTTGATCACCCGGATGCATTGTGTGAGCTTGGCGGGGGCGCGCCCTATTCGCGGGCGGTGATGCCAGGCGCCTAGACTGGTAGTCATGAGTGTTCGCCGTCCACCCTCGCGCCCTGAGCGCAACCGCCGCATCTCCGCGCGCGGAGTTCAGGGGAATCAAGGATCTGAAGCGAACCAAGGAAATCAGGCGAAGCGCCGCGGCGCGGCGCTGAAACGCAGGGATGCTGCGCTGCGCCCCCGAGATGCGGCGCTGAATCCCCGGGAAGCCGGGGCGAACCCCCACTCAAGTGGTACCCCGCGAAAAGCATCCGACCTCATGCCGCGCGGTAAAGCAGGTAGTCGGAAACCGAAGCGACCCGGTAGGGGAGCGGGCGGCGATGCGCAGGCACGCTCAGCCCGCACAGCTCGATCACCTCACTCAGCTGCTCGTTCAGCCAGCTCCCCGGCGCGGGCCGGGGCCGCTTACCGCAGTGAAACGTCATCACGCCCGGGGGCTGCCCCGCGGCCCGGAACCAAGCCCCGCACCGGAGGGAAGCCGTGGCAGGGCGGCAATCAGCGCCAAGCCACCATTAACCGCTCGGATAAAACCAGCCATTCCGGGCCGGGCGGTTCGCGGGGGAAGAAAGCCGGGCAAAAAGGCCAGCGCCGCGCCATAAAAGTGGAATCCGGTCAGCGCCAGCACACCGTGAGCCTGCGTGCGGTGGCCATCGCGCTTTTCGCGATCCTCGCCATTATTATTGTGACCCCCACGGTTTCGCGTTTCTCAGAACAGCAGCACGAATTGCGGGCGGTGCGCGCGGAGCTGGAAAATGTGCAGCAGCACACCCGGGAGCTCGAAGTGGAAAAAGCCCTGTGGAACGACCCGGATTACGTGCGGGCCCAGGCTCGGGTGCGGCTCGGTTACGTTGTTCCCGGCCAGCGGCTCTTCGTGGGCGCGGATCCGAATGAGGGCACCGCCCAGGAGCAGCTGGAAGAACGCGTGGCCACCGTCAATCGGGAACGCCGCGCGAATACCCCGTGGTACATTACCGGCTGGGATTCCATCACCATCGCGGGTAATTCTGTGGACGGGCAGATTGATAACCCGGACGAAGCCCCGATGTACACGCCGCCCACGCCGCAACCGGATAACGCCACGCAGCCGGCAGGTGAAACACCGGCGGACAGCTCGGCTCCCGCCCCGGCAGAACAACCCGCAGAACTGCCCGCAGAAGAACCCGCGCCGGAAGACGCCGCAAACCAGGACCCTAATACCGCGCCTGCCCAAGATACCGCGCCCGCCCCCGAAGGAGAATAAGCATGACCGATGTCCTCACCGAGCGCGACGTCACCCCCGAGCTTCTCACCCGCATCGCCGCGAACGCCACCCCGCTGCGCCCCACCGACCGCGCCGAGGTAGCCGCCCAGCTCGGGCGCGTCCCGCGCGGCCTCGTCGGCATCGGGGCACGCTGCGCCTGCGGCCGCCCCGCGGTCACCATCACCCTGCCGCGCCTCGGCCACGGCGAACCTTTCCCGACCCTCTTCTACCTGTGCCTGCCCTACCTGGTCAAAGAAATTTCTCGCTTGGAAGCGCGCGGGGAAATGGCCACCATGACCGCTGCTCTATCCGACGACGCCGCACTGCGGGCCGCCCACCAGGCAGCCCACGAATCCTATATAGCGCGCCGCTCCCTGCTCGGTGAGGTCCCGGAAATTGCCGGGGTATCCGCCGGGGGTATGCCCGAGCGGGTAAAATGCTTGCACGCGCTGGCCGGCTACGCGCTGAGCGCGGGGCGGGGAGTATGCCCGCTGGGGGATCGCGCCCTTGACCTCGTCGGTTGGGATGGCACCACCTGCCACTGCGAGGACGTGCCTAATTCCCGCGATGATGAAACTAGCGCGGCAGCACACTAGAAAGGACATAGAACCGACCATGGCGGTTTCAGTTACCTCCACGCCTACCACGCCTGCGCAGCGGGTTGCCGGCATCGATTGCGGCACCAATTCCATCCGCCTCCTCATCGCCGACGTTCCTGGAAAAGACGGCAGTTCCCTGAGCGATATAACCCGCCAGATGGAAATTGTGTACCTGGGCCAGGGCGTGGATGCCACCGGGCACTTCGCCCCCGAAGCCCTTGAGCGTACCCTCAACCAGGTTGATATATACGCGCGCCTGTGCCGGGAAGCGGGAGTGACCTCCATTCGTTTCGCCGCCACCTCCGCCACCCGCGATGCCTCCAACCGGGCGGATTTCCTCGATGGGGTCGTGGCCCGGATCGGGGTGCGCCCCCAGGTGCTCACCGGTACCCAAGAAGCCCAGACCTCTTTCTCCGGCGCAATTTCGGCGTTGAGCTCGCCGACCTCCCCGGTGCTCCTCATTGACCTGGGCGGTGGCTCCACCGAACTCGTACTCGGGCGCGCGGACGGCAGCGTGATCGCCAGCCACTCCATGGATATTGGCTCGGTGCGGATGCGCGAACGCCACCTGCGCCACGATCCGCCCACCCCGGCCGAACTAGAAAGCGCCCGCGCCGATATTCGCGCGGCCTTGGACGAAGCAGAAAAGCATGTTCCCCTCGGGCAGGCCGAAGAGGTGGTCGGGGTGGCCGGTACCGTCACCTCGGTAACCGCCACCTGGCTCGGGCTCGATACCTACGATTCGGCGGCCGTGCACGGCACCGCGATGCCACTCGCCGATATTGAGAAGGTCACCGACTGGTTTATTCACGCGCCCCTGGAGGAACGCGCCGCGCTCGGCTTTATGCACCCGGGGCGTGCCCCCGTGATCGGAGCCGGGGCGCTGGTCTGGCAAGAAGTGGTGCGCCGCATCGCCCAGCGCCGCAGCGCCGCCGGCCGCCCGCTCTCCACCATCACCACCTCGGAACACGACATCCTTGACGGCCTGGCCCTCTGGGCAGCTCGGGAACCCCAGCCTCCCGCCCGGCCGGTCGTTTAGGCGGCCGGGTCCGCGCTGCCGCGGGCGGCGTCGTCGTGCAAGGTACCGGAAGCGCGGTGATGCCGCACCCGTATCCGAGTAGCGAGCGCCCCGAGAATTACAGAAAGTAACGTGCCGAGGAGTACGCCCACGCGCGCGTGGGCTTCGTGCGGGTCGGTGGGCGCGAAGGAGAGCTGCGCGATAAGCAGCGAGACCGTGAAGCCGATGCCGGCCAGGATCGACATGGGGAAAATATCGCCCAGGTGCAGGCCCTCACCCAATTTGAGGCGGAAGACTTTCACGAAAAGCCAGGTGCCGCAGAAAATGCCGATGCATTTGCCCAGCGGGAGGCCCAGGTAGATGCCGATAGCGACCGGGTCGGCGAGCAGCGCGGTGATCCCGCCGGCCTCGGTAATATTCACGCCCGCGGCGAAGAACGCGAAAATCGGCAGCGCAATCCCGGCCGACCAGAAAATCAGCCGTTCGCTATAGCGTTCCGTGAGCGGGGTGTCGTCCGCGTCGGTGGTGGAGGTGGGGATCATGAAACCGAGGACCACCGCAGAAATCGTGGCGTGCACGCCGGCGCGGAAGAAGCAGTACCAGCACACCAACGCCAGCGGCCACAGCAGCCACCAGCGGTTCCAACCTTTCCAGCACAGTAGGCCGAAAAGCGCCGCCACCAGCAGACCGCCGCCCAGGAAGAGGAAATTGACGCCGTCGGAGAAGAAAATCGCGATGACGATAATTCCGCCCAGATCGTCGGCCACCGCGAGCGTCATAAGGAAAATTCCGGCGGCTTTCGGCAGCCCTTTACCCACCAGCGCCAGCACCCCGAGCGCGAAAGCAATATCGGTGGCCACCGGAATGGCCCAGCCATCATAAATATGTGCGCCGGAAATCGCCTGGGTGGCGCAATACACCCCGATGGGGCCGAGCATGCCGGTGAGCGCGGCCAGCACCGGCAGGGCCGCTTTGCGCGGGTCGTTGAGGGAGCCGATGGTGAATTCCTGCTTGAGTTCCATACCCACCACGAAGAAGAAAAGCGCGAGCACGAAATCCGCGGCCCAGTGCGCCAGATCCAGGTGGAGCCCCAAGCTTTCCGGCCCGATTTTTGTGGCTGCCAGCGCGAAATAGGTATCGCGGCCCGGGGAATTTGCCCAGATGAGCGCCACGAGCGCGGAAATCACCAGCACCAGCCCGGCAAAAGATTCATTGCGCAGCGCCTGGCTGTAACGCGTGACCGGTGCGGCGAGTTTCCCCACCCGGCGCAGCCCCGTGCGGAGCTTGCGCTGCCCGGTTTGCGCGGTGGTTTCCGGAGTTTCGGCGCTTTCGGCGGTGGCGGATTCGTGCGCGGTGGTGTCGCGGTTCTCGCGCTGTGTCATTCCCTCTCGATTCTGTCTGCCCAGGTTTTGGTGGTACGACGGCGCAGCTACCGGCGGGCGGCCCTCGACGCAGGTAAAGCCGGTGAAGCGACGCGCTTAGGATCCCTCCTACTCTACAGGGTGGCGCAACAAGGTAGTATTCTAGGGATGTTCATACGCGCCCGTTGGGCTCGCATGTTCAGCCCCCGTAGCCCAATTGGCAGAGGCACCCGACTTAAAATCGGTTCAGTGTCGGTTCGAGTCCGTCCGGGGGTACTGATGGAGGAAACCGAGAAGTCTTTCAGGAAAAATTCAGGCAGGGGCTTGAGAATAACCCTGGAGACGATATTGGACGAGTTATAACCAAGTTTGTACATGACCTGGATGCTAACCGGACGATGGTCGCGTCTGACAGTAGGCGGGCCGCCTATCCGGCGGTCCACCACAATACAGGAGGGTATTTTGTCGAATCCCGTGATGAGTAACAACCCGTATTTCCGCAAGGGTGCTGCCACACCGAACCAGCAGTTCCGCGGTGGCAATATTGCAACGGAACCGCGCCAGGGTTACCAGGCCGGCCCGGGTGTTTATGAACAGCCGAGCGGCTACGGTACGGAGCAGCCCGGCTGGTACAACCAGTACGGCTTCGATCAGCAGGGCTCTGGCCAGGCGTATCCGCAGCAGGGCTATGACCAGTACGCGGGCGGCTCCGGCCAGCCCGGTACTTTCGGGGCTCCGGCAACTGCCACCATGACCTACGACGATGCCATGGTGAAAACCGCGATTCTGCTGGCGGTCTCCATTGTTGCCGGCGCGGCTACCATGCTCTTCGTACCGCTGGATTCGGCGATGATGCTCGCGATTCCGGCTTCCCTCATCGCTTTCGCGGTGGGCATGTTCGGGGCCTGGCGCCCGATGGTCGGCCCGGGTATCTCCATTGCCTATTCCCTGTTCCAGGGCGTGGCCCTCGGCGCGATCACCAATGCTTTTGACACTCTCTACCCGGGGGTGGCCTTCCAGGCGATTCTGGGTACCGCGATTGTGGTGGGTGTGGCGGTATTCCTCCACATGTCCGGGAAGGTCCGCACCACGGCCAAGGGCCGGCGGGTGGTCCTCACCATTATGATCGCCTACATTATCTTCGGCTTCGTCAATCTCATCCTGATGCTGACCGGCGTGACCAACTCGCTGCGCAATATTACGGTGGGTGGCTTCCACCTGGGGATCATCCTCGGGCTGGTCATGATCGCGGTGGCCGGTTACGTGCTCATCTCCGATTTGGAAACCGCCAAGCTCGCGGTGGAACGCCACGCCCCGAAGGAATTCGCGTGGACGGCAGCTTTCGGCATCGTCATGACGGTGCTGTGGATCTACCTCGAAGTGCTGCGCATCGTGGCCTACCTGGCCGCCTCCTCGAGGAACTAAGAGAATCGCGGAACTAGCCAGTACCGCGGGCAGGATTAGCGCCGGGGAACTGGCAGTACTGCGGAACTAAGGCTGATAGCGATAACGAAGGCCGGGACGGATGTTTCTCCGTCCCGGCCTTCGTGGTTCCGTGTGGCGTTATTCGGGGGATGGCCCGACCCGGTAGCGCTATGGCCCGCCGGGGCATGTAGGCCGGCGCTAGCCGAGCTACAGGCGCAGGGCTGCTAGCCGAGCGGGCCCGCGCCCGGGAGCGGGCAGGCGATCCCGGTGCGCGCATGGCATTGGTAGCCGTGGGGCACCTTATGGAGATACCCCTGGTGTTCCTCTTCGGCCAGGTAGAAAGGCCCGGCGGCCAGCGCCGGCACCACCTCCGTCACAATAGCGCCGCGCCCGGCCTGGCGAAGCACATCTTCATAGCCGGCAATCATGGCCCGGGCGGTGCGCTCCTGGGTGTCCGTCGTCGTAAAAATAGCGCTGCGATACTGGGTGCCCACGTCGTTTCCCTGGCGGTTCAGCGAGGTGGGGTCATGGGACTCGAAGAAAAGCTGAAGCAACTTCTCCAGCGGAAGCTCGCGCGGATCAAAAACCACCCGCACCGTTTCCGCGTGCCCGGTGCGGCCCGTGCACACCTCCGCGTAGGTGGGATTCGGTGTGGTGCCGCCCATATAGCCAACCGCGGTGCTCAGCGCGCCCGCCTCCCAGGCCAGCTTTTCCGCGCCCCAAAAACACCCGGAAGCCAGGTAGATGAGCTCCTCGCCCGGGCCGGGTTCGGCAAGGACGGGCGTGCCCAGAACAACATGCGGCGCCGGATTCGGATTAATCGGGTCGGGCCGGCCCGGCAGTGCGGGGGTAGCAGATAGATTCACGATCAGCTCCTTAGCTCTCTGGTCGCGCCCTAGCGTTCTGGCCTTCTAGCCTTCGTAGGGCTTGATATCGAGAATTTCGACCTTGACGGGGCGGCCCAGGCGGTTCTTGAAGGTGGTTTTCTCCCCCTTCTTCAGGCCCAGGATCGCCTGCCCGAGCGGCGCGCTCTCCGGATACACTTCCATTCCCACAATATCCGCGGCTTCGCGCGAACCGAGGAGGAAGGTTTCTTCCATCCCGCCAATCGTGGCCGTCACAACCGTGCCGGAAGCCACCTCATCACCCGAGGGTGGCTCGGATACGTGGGCGTTTTCCAGCAGCGCGGTCAGCTCCACGATCCGCCCCTCCAGCTTCGACTGCTCTTCGCGAGCCGCCTGGTAGCCGCCGTTCTCACGCAGGTCGCCCTCCGAGCGCGCCGCTTCGATCTTCTTGGCGATCTCCGCGCGCTGCACGGTAATCATGTCATTGAGTTCGGCCTTGAGGTGCTCGTACGTTTCGGGGGAGAGCCAAGCCCCCTTGGTGTTTTCAGACATCTCTTCTCTTTCTCGTCACGGCGGGCGGGTGCTCCGCGCACCTGCCCGGTTGGTCATTCTGTTATGAGCCCGCGCTCGCGCGGCGCAGCTCGGCACGCCTTCGTGCGGCGATGCGGTTGCGGGGGCCCGAGCGCTGGGCGCGGGTGGGACGCCCCACTCGGATAAAAAAATTCATGCCCTGACAGGCATGTTTCTCCGGCTAAGCATACCAGCCTTCCGGGCGATGCAACATGACCCTGGATTTTCTGCTGGCGGGGGCCGCGTTCCACTCCGCTACCACCGCGGGGCAGTGCGCGGGCCTCCTTGGTAGAGTAGCGCGGTGAATCGGGCTGGTGCCGCCGCGCCGCGAAAACGCGGCCGCGAGCCCGCATCGATTGCCAGAAAGCCCGCGCGATAAGCGCCAGCGCCAGCACCAGCTGCGGAAGAGCACCAGCTGCGGAAGGAGAAGGATGATGGACGAACGCCGCCTCCTCTGCGTCCACGCCCACCCGGATGACGAATCATCGAAAGGCGCGGCAACCATGGCGAAATACGCCCGCCTCGGCCGGGTACGGGTGGTCACCTGCACGGGCGGCGAACGCGGGGATATCCTCAATCCTTTATTCGACGACGCAGCTCTGGCCGGGCGCACCATGGCGCAGCTACGCCGGGAAGAAATGGCTGCCGCTGCCCGCATCATCGGCATTGAGCACGTTTTCCTCGGCTTTGTGGATTCCGGGCTGCCCGAGGGCTACCCGGATGCGGAGCTCCCCGCCGATAGTTTCGCCCGGGCCGCGGACGCGGATGTGCACCGCGCCCTCGTGGCGCAGATCCGCGAGTTCCGCCCCCAGGTGGTGACCACCTATGACGAAAACGGTGGCTACCCGCATCCCGACCACCTGCGCACCCATACCGCCACCCTCGCGGCGGTGCGGCTGGCGGGGGAGCCGTGCTGGCCGGAGCTGGGCGAGCCCTGGCAGGTTTCCAAGCTGTATTACGACGCCAATCTTTCTTTCACCCGGCTCACCACCTTGCACGAAGCAATTCTTGCGGCCGGCCGCACCAGCCCTTTTACCGAGTGGCTGAAAGAGGCCGCGCAATTCCCGCGCCCGCGGCATGCCGCAAGCACGCGGGTCGGCGTCGTCGCATATTTCCCGCAGCGCGACGCGGCCATGCGCGCGCACGCCTCCCAAATTGACCCGAACGGGCTGTTCTTCGCGGCGCCGCGGGACCTGGAGGCGCAGGTGTGGCCGCATGAGGACTTCTACCTGGCGGCTTCCACCGTGGGCCCGGCGCCCGCGGAGGGGGAGACGGATCTGTTCGCGCGGGTGCCCGGGCTGGAGAGCGAAGAGCAAGCGGCGGCGCGGTACCGTTAACCACCCCGCGCAACCAGGCCTGAGCCCGCAACCGCTATTTACTGCCCGTTCCCGACCCGCTCCCCGGCATCCTTGCGGGAATCCCGGGTGATAAGCATTTCTACGCCATTCCGATAATCTTCGGATTCGGCGGCAACTTCCTCCGCTTCCTTGCGCAGTTCCTCCGCGGAGAGCTGCGCGGTGTGCCGCGGCATGGTGGCGAGCACCTGCTCGGCCTGGGCGCGCGGATCCCAACAGACCTCAGGCCAGCGCGGGGCCAGCCGGGCGAGCGCCTGGGCAAGGAGCTCGGTCACCGCGAGGCGCGCGAACCATTTGCGATCCGCCGGCACCGCATACCACGGCGCGTACTCCGTGGAAGTGCGCTCGAACATAGCCTGGTAGGCATCCATATAGGCAGGCCACTGGGCACGCGCCTCCACATCGGAGGGCGAATACTTCCAGTGCTTATCGCGGCGCGCCAGCCGGCGCAGCAGCCGCAGCCCCTGCTCCTCGTAGCCGATAAGCAGGGCGACCTTGACGAGCGTATAGCCCGCATCCACCAGCTCCCGCTCGAATTCATTGATTTTTTCGTAGCGCGCTTCAATTTCCGCGGGCGTGGCGAGCTCATCAACCTTCCCGACCAGCACATCCTCATAATGCGAGCGGTCAAAAACCCCGATCATGCCGGCCGGCGGTAGCGCGCGCCGGATCCGCCACAGAAAATCGTGGGAGAGTTCCTCCGCGGTGGGCACCCCGAAAGAGCGCAGATGTACGCCCTGCGGATCGACCATGCCGAGCACGTGCCGGCAAATCCCGCCCTTCCCGGCCGTATCCATGCCCTGCACTACGAGCAGCACCCGCCGCTCGCCTCCCTGACGCGCTTCAGCATAGAGACGTTCTTGCAGCTCAGCCAGCAGCTTCCCGCGCTCTTTCATGGCGGCTTTCCCGGCCTTTTTATCCCCGTGCCAGCCCGGCGTGGAACCGGTATCAACCGACGCTATCTGAAAACCCTCCCGAACTCGCAGCGCAATCCCGGGCGCCGTGCTCCAGGTGCCGGCGTGCTCGCGCGCCTCCGGGTTCTTCTTTTTACTCATCCGTGCTCCTGTGCGTTGTTGTTTCGTGTGGTGCTGGGTACCAGTCTAAAGGAGGGGTACGACGCCGCCGCGGCCCTCCGGGCCGCGGGATCGGCCAAGCGGGCTCGCTAGGCACGCAGGTTGAGGAGCGCTCAGCGCGTTGAGCTCTGAGCTGACCGTGTGCGGCGCGCGCTCACTAGGCGACGGCGAAGAGAGTGAGCCAGACCGCCACCGCATGGCAGGCGTAGCCGGCGACTGTTCCCGAATGGAAGAATTCGTGGAATCCCCAGGTGCGCGGCCAGGGATTGGGCCAGCGGAAAGCGTAGGCGAGCGCGCCTACCGTGTAGCAGATGCCGCCGGCAATAATGAGCCAAACGATGCCCGGGCCACCGGCCTCCCACATATCCGGGAGGAACCAGATGGCCACCCAGCCGAGAGCAATATAGAGGGGAACATACAGCCAGCGCGGGGCGGCCGGCCAGAAATTGGAGAGCGCGATCCCGCCGAACGCCCCGCCCCACACAATGGCGAGCACTAGGGCGGCGGTACTGCCCGGCAGCAGGGCGAGGGAGAGCGGAGTGTAGGTTCCAGCAATGAGCAGGAAAATATTCGAGTGATCCAGGCGGCGCAGAATCGCGTGGACTTTCGGCCCCCAGGATCCCAGGTGATACACCGCGGAATGCCCGAAGAGCACCACGGCGCTCAGCCCGAACACAATGACTCCGATGGTGAGTGCGGCGGTGGGTGCAAAAACAATCTGGACGATCATATTCGCCAGCGCGAGCGGGGCAATAATGGCGTGCTGCCAGCCGCGCAATACTGGCTTCGGTAGCGCCGATGCGGGCAGGCGCCGCCGGGCGCTGCGTGCGCTGGACCGCGCTACCGCGGGCTGTGCCGCCCCGGCCTTCGATGCGCCGGTTTTCTTCTCACCACGAGTCGCACCGCGAGGCGCGGGGGAATCACTACCGCGGTGGCGTTCGCTAGTGGCGTGACAAAGACGGGTCATGGTGCTCCCCACGTAATCGGTGTATGCCTCCGGGGTGTCCGCAGGCCGGCACAACGCGGCGGTGGGTGAAGCGGGACGTGTGGCTCCGGTTCCCCACACCGGTCTGAGCCGCTGGCGCAAGTGTACGCTGCTTGCCTGAGTATTTTCCGGGTATCTTTTCCTGTTCGCTCAGGATGGGCGGGCTACAGTTAAACGGTTAGGCAGCTAGTCGTGGCGCGTGATCGGCGCGGCTCGGGCCGGCGCGGCTTAGGTTGCCCTGGCTAGAACGAGGGAGGGAGACAGCGTGGGGATGTCATCATGGCTCTACGCCGCATACGAACGCCGCTTGGTGCGGGAGCTGGCCGGCAAACGCATGCCGCAGCACGTGGCCATTATGTTGGATGGCAATCGGCGTTGGGCGCGTGAGCTGGGTGAATCTGCCACGTTCGGGCATCGGGCCGGGGCCGAGCGCATTGCCGAGGTGCTCGGCTGGTGCGAAGATGCCGGCATTGAGGTGGTTACTCTGTGGCTGCTCTCCACTGATAATCTCTCCCGGGCGGCTGAAGAAGTAGGCCCGCTGCTCACCATCATTTGTGAAACTGTTGAAAATCTGGCGCGCTCGGGTCGTTTCCGGTTGGTCGCGGTGGGTAATCTTGATCTTCTTCCTGAGGAGTACGCCCAGCGCCTGCGTGCCGCCGCGGCGAGTACTGAATCTTGCCGCGGTTTACACGTGAATATCGCGGTGGGCTACGGCGGGCGCCAGGAAATTACCGACGCGGTGCGTTCCTACCTGCGCGATGAGGCGGCAGCCGGGCGCAGCCTCGCGGAGGTCGCGGAAGATTTTTCCCTCGCGGATATTACCGATCATCTCTACACCCGCGGCCAGCCCGATCCGGATTTGGTTATCCGCACGAGCGGGGAGCAGCGCATGAGCGGCTTCATGCTCTGGCAGTCCGTCCACACCGAGCTGTATTTCTGTGAAACCTACTGGCCGGATTTCCGGCGCGTGGATTTTTTGCGCGCGCTGCGTGACTATACGCAACGTGACCGGCGCCGCGGCCGCTAAGCTGCGAGCACGTGGCCGCGGCCGGAGTGGGGCGTTCACACCGAAAGGTGCGCTAAATAAGCCCTTCGCGGCTTTGGTATTCGAAGAATCCTTCGCTCAGTTCGTTGCGGGTCAGTGGCTCCCAGCCGGCATGCGCGGTCATGAGGCTGCGCGCGGTGGTGGCGAAAGCACCCACGGTATACAGGTGTGACATGGACATGGTGGCCAGGCCGGGGCTTGCTTCCCGTCCGAGCAGACTCACCCGGTCCAGAGTGTCGATGGTGGTTGCTATAAAAGCGCTGCGAGCCCCGGCCACGTCCACGAAGGGGCGCGGGAGGGATGCCACGTGGAGGCGGTCACCCGAAGCGGTGATCATGAGCGCGGCACCGTCCTCAAGAAGAATGGCGACGAGCCGCGGCCCGAAACTAAACCAGTGTTCGGCCACCGCGGCGAATTCGTTTTCGGGGCCGCTAATACCGTAAAGCAGCCGGATGTCTTTTGAGGTTGCGACGACGACGTCACTTAGCTGCAAGAAACTTTCGGCTTGAATACGGACTCGGTCCAGGTTGCGGGCCCGGGGGTGGCGCAGCGCCGGCGAGTAAATGATCGTGGAGGTGGAGCGGCATACTCGCAGCCATTCGCGCACGGTGTGGGCCGCGGGCATGGCATGGCAGGCGTCTCCACCGAAAATGGTGGCGGAGGGGCTGAAGAGATCAAAATCGAGTTTGCGGGCGCCGCGTTCTGGAGCTGGCAAAATATCCCAGCTTTCTTCCGGGTCTGCGTGTGAGTCCCCGTAATGAGCATCGGTGAAAGCCGCCGGGTGCGGGGTGGGCAGGCCAGAGGTGAGAGCTGCGCTGACCGAGTTTGAGGCAGCGCTGACCGGGGATGAAGCCGCGCTGAGCGGATTTGAGGCAGCGCTGACCGGGCTTGTGGCGGGGCGCAAGAGGAGCTCGACACCGTGGGCAGCGGCGTAATCGCGTACGACTTGCGGGTCGGAAGCCTCGGAAATATTGGTGACCATCCGAACTTCGCGAGCCAGGTGGGCTAGATTGACAGCCACCTTAAACATGGTGCCGGCGCGAAATGGGGTCTCCGCTTCACGCTGGTTGGCGATGGCATCGCCAATTACGAGAATCGTCATGCGAAATCCTCGGGGTGGCGAGTGAGCGGGGTGGTATCCAGGCCTGTTCCGTCCGCGAATTCTTCCGGATCGAAATCATCGTCATCTTCGCCGGCCGCGGGTTCCGCAGTGGAGGGTGGTGCGGCGGCGGGGGCACCAGCGGGAGCGCCGACGGGGCCACCAGCGGGTGTACCGGCAGGACCACCCGCGGGAACGGAGGCGCCGCGCGGGGTGGCGGGTGCGGGTGCCGTTTCAGCCACGGCTTCCGGAGCTGGCTGAATAGCCGGTACATCTTCAGCGCGTACTTCGCGCACCGCTTCCCGCAGGGCTGCCACTCGATCCTCCTTGGAGGCCTGCGGCGAGATCGCGGGTGCGGGTGCTTGATAGCCACCCGTGTGCGTTGCGGCCGGCGCGGCCTGGTTCACAGGCGCGCCCTGGTTCACGGGCGGGGTCCCTGTGGCAGGAGCAGCGGCGGCTGCCGGTTGCGGGGCTGCCATCGGAGCAGCCGCGAGGCTTTCCCCGCGTTCGGCAGCATCGATCCGGGCCGCAGCGCCATCAAGCCAGCTTTGGCAGTGGCGAGCTAGGGATTCGCCAACTTCCCACAAGCGCAGGGATTCTTCGAGGGGAATGGAGCCCTGTTCTAAGCGGGAGACGATATCAACCAGCCGGGCCCGGGCATCTTCGTAGCTGAGGGTGGCCACGCGCGCCTCAATATCTTCGCGCGGGTGGGGTGCGGAGGCGCCGGGTATCTGAGGGCCGGGTGATCCGGGTACCTGGGACGCGGAGGCGCCCGCTGCGTGGGGCTGGGAGGAGCCCGGCGCTGGCGCCGGGGGTGTGAATCCCTCAGGAGTGGTTCCCTTAGCTGCCATGCGCGCTCCCTTTCACTTCGAGATGGAGGCTTCCCGCGGCCAAAATGGCACGCAGGTGTTCTCCGATTCGGACATCGTTTTCTTGTGAGACTACTCTGTCATCCTCGCTTAGGATAACCGAATACCCGCGCTGCAGTGTGGCCTGGGGGGAGAGGGCCCGCAGCTGGGAAAGCAGCGAGGAAATATCTTGGGAATTGGAGGCCATATCGCGCCGAATATGGGCCCGCAGCCAGGAGCGCAGCGAATGAATATCCTGTTCGCGTACCTCCACCATGGTGCGGGGGCGGGCCAGTACCGGCCGGGCGCGTAATGCTTCGAGTTCCTTAGTGGCGCGTTCCACCCGGTGGCGCATGCCCTGGCGCAAGCGGCGTACCGCCGCCTGCACGCCTTCACGTTCAGCTTCCCGATCCGGGACGATGCGCTTGGCGGCATCCGTGGGGGTGGAGGCCCGCAGATCCGCCACATAATCGCTGATGGGATTATCTCCCTCGTGCCCGATAGCGGAGACCACCGGAGTGCGGGTGGCCGCAATCGCACGCACAAGGTGCTCATCGGAGAAGGGAAGGAGATCTTCCACGGAACCGCCCCCGCGCGCCAGCACAATAACATCCACCCCGGGATGGGCATCGAGTTCACGCAATGCGGGAATCATCTGGGCCACGGCATCCCGGCCCTGGACCGCTACTTCGCGTACCTCGAAACGAACTCCGGGCCAGCGCAGCGAGGCGTTAATAATGACATCCTCTTTGGCTTTGGTATTGCGCCCCACAATAAGACCCACCGCGCGCGGTAAGAAGGGGAGCGGCTTTTTCCGTTCGGGTGCGAACAGGCCTTCGGCGGCGAGTTTGGCTTTCAGGGCTTCCAAACGGGCCAGAATATCGCCCACGCCCACCGGGCGGATTTCCTGTGCCCACAGGGAGAGCGAGCCATTACCGGTATAAAAATCCGGGACCGCCCACACCACCACCCGGCTTCCGGAGGTGACGGTTGCGGGAAGCAAATGGCTGAGTATTTTCACCGTCATGGAGACGTTTTCTTCCAGATCCCGCAAGGTGAGGAACTGGACTTTGGCTCCGGGGCGGCGCTGGAGGGTAATGACTTCACCTTCCACCCAGAGGCGTGACATTTTCGCCACGTATTCCCGGATTTTTACCGAGAGGAGGCGCAGCGGCCACGGGTGATCCGGTGTTGTCTGCGCAGCCCGTTGCGGCAGGTTGGCGGGTACCGGAGTTGTTGAAGCCATATCAGTTATCGTGCCATGTTTTGCCCCGCACTGCTACGGGACAATCCGAGTTTCATGATCTTCTTCGCCGTCCAGTGCTTCCCGCAAAGCAGCATCGTGGAAACGTTTGACCTGGCCTTCTTCTGCGGCAATGGCCGGCGGGGTAGCAAAATCAGCATCGAGGCTTTCTAGGCGCCGCGCGGTGACCAGCACGCGCGTATCGAAAGAAGAGAGCGCCGAGTTGTAGTTCTTCACCGCTGAGGTAAGGGAATTCCCGAGCTTTTCCAGGTGGCCAGCCACCACCCGCAGCCGGTCCGTCATTTCCCGGCCCAGCGCAATAATATGCCCGGCTTCTTCGCTCACTTTGCTGGAGGCCCACAGCGTTGCCACGGTGCGTAGCAGCGCTAGCAACGAGGCAGGAGAAGCAGGGACCACCCCGAGGTTCAGGGCATCCTCGAGGAGGGGAGGATCTTCCCGCAGCGCTTCCGCGAGGAGGGATTCCCCCGGGAGGAACATGATGGTGATCCGGGGTGAACCCGGGAAAAGCGCGGGGTAATCTCGTTTGGCTAGCGCGTTCACGTGAGCACGCACCGCCTTGGCGTGCTGTTTGAGAAGATCCTGGCGCCGCGCGATTTCCTCCGCCGTGGTGGCCGGGGCGGCCTGAGCCTGGAGCATCGCGGTGAGGGGAACCTTGGCATCGAGGGGGAGATGAGCGCCGCCGGGCAGGTGGATAATCATATCCGGGCGCGATCCCGCCGCGCGCCCACCGCCCGCGGGCGCGGAAACCTGCTCCGAAAAATCAACGTGGGGGAGCATCCCGGCGGCTTCCACCACCCGGCGCAATTCCACTTCACCCCACATGCCGCGCGCGGAGGTAGAACTGAGCGCCCCGCGCAGCGCCTGGGTGGCTCGCGCCAGATCTTCCTGGGTGCGCGCCGCCGCGCTGAGCTGGGTGCGGATTTCGGTGCGCTGCTCACCTTGGAGAACCTGCACATCCCGAACCCGCTGTTCCATCACCTCAAGCTGCTGGGTAATAGGAGCCAGGGAACGCAAAATATCGTTATCGGTTTTAGCCCGGGCGATGAGCCCGTTATTTTCCTCCTCTAAACGATCCGAACGAGCCTGGGCGGCCGCCAGCTGCGCCCGCGCCGCTCCGGCATCGCGCTGGGCTTCCTCCAGTTGCTGGCGTACCAGTGCCAGCTCCCGGCCCGAAACCGCCCCGCCCGAGCGCACCCGCGCGCTCAAGAACCCCAGGGCGAAACACGCGCATCCCACCGCGATAAGAGCACCTAGAACAATCGAAATATCCATAGCGGTATTCAAACATCCACCTACGACAGAAAAATGGGAGGGAAGCGGGCTGGCGGCGTCGTCGCCCCTTGTTCCCCGCAAAAAACTCTGATAGCTTTCAAAAAGCGGGGTATAACGCAGCTCACATCAGAGTTAGGACGTACGGCTCCGCGGGCGGTGCCGCGAGGAAGCGGCGCCGGGGAGAAAGGAACACCATGTCTACTATCGTCGTGACCGGAATGGGCTCGGGTATTGGCGCTGCTTGCGGGCAGATTCTGGAAGAACGCGGGCATACGCCCGTCGGTGTTGATTTGCGCGGGGCAGAATTTGAAGCGGATCTGTCCACCCCGGAGGGGATTGCGGATGCCGTCGCTCGGGTGGTGGAAAAGTACCCGCAGATTGACGGGGTGATCGCGAATGCGGGCACCCAGAGCAATTCGCCTCTCGATCTCAAGGTGAATTACTTCGGCGCGCGCGATACCGTGCGCGCTTTCCTTCCCTACCTGGAAAAGGCGGAAAACGGGCGCGCGGTCATTACCGCCTCCTGCGCAAGTTTGCAGCCCAGCGATCCCAAGCTCGTGCAGCTGCTCCTCGATGATCAGCGCGAAGAAGCCCTCGCTTACGGCAAGGAGCTGGCTGATCAGGGTCCGATGCAGGGCTACGCCAATTACGCCTCCTCCAAGCGCGCTATTGCCACGTGGGTGCGCCGCGCGGCCGTGAGTGAGGAATTTGCCGGTCGGGGCGTGGGGCTCAATGCGGTGGGGCCGGGCGTGGTTGCCACCCCGATGACGAAGGAACTTCTCTCCACCGAGGAAGGGCGCAAGCAGGCATTCGGTGCGCTACCCGCCCCGTACCACGGCGCCTCGGAAGCTCGCGATATTGCCGACGCACTCGTTTTCTTCGTGACCGGCCTCTCGCGGACCATCACCGGGCAGATTCTCTATATCGACGGCGGCGCGGATGCGATTTTGCGCGGCGAAGATATTTGGCACGCCCCGAAGTCCATGGACGCGCCCGCGCGGTAGCCTCAACGGCCCGGTAGCGTGAACGCCCCGGTAACGCGGTAGCGCAACGCCGCAGCCCGGTAGTGCCGCGCCCGGATTGCGAGTCCGGGGAATAGCAGCCCGCCCTCCTTTCTCTTAGCTAGAATGGAGGGCGTGGCTTTAACAATTGGTATTGCAGGACTTCCCAACGTCGGAAAATCGACCCTATTTAATGCGCTCACGCGCGCAACGGTGCTCGCGGCGAACTACCCCTTCGCGACGATTGAGCCGAATGTGGGCGTGGTGCCCCTCCCTGATGCGCGGCTGACCAAGCTCGCCGAAATTTTCGGGTCGCAGAAAATTCTGCCGGCGACGGTTGATTTTGTGGATATCGCCGGGATTGTGCGCGGGGCCTCCAAGGGGGAGGGCCTGGGCAACCAATTCCTCGCCAATATTCGCGAAGCGGATGCGATTTGCCTGGTCACCCGCGCTTTTGCGGATCCGGACGTGGTTCACGTGGAAGGCCGCGTGGATCCGAAGGATGATATCGAAACGGTCACCACCGAACTCATCCTCGCCGATATGCAAACCCTGGAAAAGGCGATCCCGCGCCTGACCAAGGAAGTGACGGGGAAGAAAACCCCGAAGGAAACGCTCGATGCCGCGCAGCGAGCCTACGCGCTCCTCGAGGCGGGGGAGGTGCTCTCCAACCATGCCGCCGAATTCGACGCCGACACCCTGCGTTCCTTCCAACTCATGACCTCGAAGCCCTTCATCTACGTTTTTAATACCGACGACGACGGCCTCGCTGACACTGCCATGCAGCAGGAACTACGTGACTTTGTGAAACCTGCCCAAGCCATTTTCCTCGACGCTAAATTCGAAGCGGAACTGGTGGAACTCAGCGAAGAAGAAGCCCGGGAAATGCTGGAGGCCACCGGTCAGGAAGAATCCGGCCTGGACCAGCTGGCCCGGGTGGGTTTCGATACCCTCGGCCTGCAAACCTACCTCACGGCCGGCCCCAAAGAAGCCCGCGCCTGGACCATCCACAAGGGCGATACCGCCCCGCAGGCCGCCGGTGTGATCCACACCGATTTCCAGCGCGGCTTCATTAAAGCGGAGGTGGTCTCCTTCGATGACCTGGTGGAATACGGCTCGGTAGCCGCCGCTCGCGAACACGGAAAACTGCGCCAAGAAGGCAAGGACTACGTGATGCAGGACGGCGACGTGGTCGAATTCCGCTTTAATGTGTAGGTAGCGCGCGGGAATGGCCATGAATGTTGATATTGCGTTGCGTCCGGTACGTGAGGGCGACGCCGCAGCTATCGCGGCGGCCTTCGCTTCCCACCCGGATATGATCCGGCAGGGCAATATTACGGATCTGGCCGGTGCCCGCCGCTATATCGCGCGTATTTTGGAGGCCCCGGACTCGCAGCTGGCCTGGGTAATTGCCCGGGACGATAGCGATGAACTCATCGGCATGGTCCGTATCGATGCGGATTGGGATGAGAAAAACGGGTGGTTTTCCTATTGGCTGCACCACGACTACTGGGGGCGTGGGATGATGTCCCGGGCCGCGGCAGCGGTGGCGGATTGGGCTCTGCGTGAGTGCGGCTTGGAGCGCCTGGAACTTGGGCACCGGGTGAATAACCCCGCCTCCGGCGGGGTGGCCCGCGCGGCTGGATTCCTTAAGGAAGGCACCGAACGCGGGAAATTCCTGATCAACGGGCAGCGGATTGACGTTGATCTGTACGGGAGGCTGGCAAGCGATCCGCTGCCGCACTACCGCCCCGTCCCGTTTCGCGGATAACCAGCTCAGAACCTCTTCCCTCAAAAGTGTTTTTCGTTACACTTAAGGAGTTATGAATACCACGACACCTGAAGAATTTTCGGTGACAACTGCGCGGTTGCGGCTTCGGCTGCACCGGCCCGATGATGCGCCGTGGCTGCATAGCATTTACAGCCGCGAAGATGTCACCAGATACCTCATGACCGATGCCTGGAATCCCGAACGGGCGGTCAACGAAGCTGCCCAGCGCGCCCAGGCGCGGGATTTGCGCGGCCCGCAGGCCGCGCTCGCCGTCGTTATCGAACTTGATGCGCAACCCATCGGGGACGTGCGCCTGTGGATGACCGATCCGCAGCACGGCGTCGCGGAAATTGCCACCGTGCTCCACCCGGATTTTCGCGGGCACGGCTATGCTTCGGAGGCCATGCGAGCCATGATTCGCTACGCCTGCCTGGAGTGTGGGGTGCATCGCGTTGCCGCGCAAATGGATGCGCGGGATCGGGTCTGTGAGCTCATGCTCCAGCACGCGGGAATGTATAAGGAAGCGCATATGCGCCAGGATTTCTGGCTCAAAGGGGAGTGGACGGACACCATCGTCTACGCCGTGCTCGCCAGTGATCTGGACGAGGGTGCCGGTGGGGTGGCTGGAAACGGCAGCGCTGCGGAGGGCAGTACTGATCTATGTGCTGAAGCCAATGGCGATGTTGGAGCCGATGCTGAGGCGGGCGATGTTCGCACCGAGCTAAACGGGAGCGCCACATATCCGATTGAAAGGTAAATGAGTGATTGGTAATCTGGGTGTCGCTCACCTCAACGAAAGGACACTTATATGAAGATCGCCATTATTTCCGGATCAATTCGCGAGGGTCAGGCTACCGAGGGTGTGGCCGGTTACGTCGCTCAGCTCGCAGCCCAGCGGGCGGGGGAGGCTACGTACGAACTCGTGAATATCAAGGATTTTGATATTCCGCTGCTCACCAGCCCGGTGGTTCCAGCCGCGGCGAACGGCCAGTACGATCATCCGGCCATCCAGCGCTGGGCCGATACAATCAGCGAATTCGACGCCTTTATTTTCGTGACCCCGGAATACAACCACGGGGTGCCCGGGGCCTTCAAGAACGCGGTGGATGCGCTGGGTGTGGAGTGGATGAATAAGCCGGTTGCTTTCGTGGGGCACGGCTCCATCGGAGGCGTGCGCGCTATCGAGCAATGGCGCCAGATCACGGCTAATTTCAATATGCCCGCCATCCGCTCCGAAGTGAATTTCATGATGTTTGAGGATTGGACGGACGGCGCATTCACCCCGCTGGAACGCCGCGCGGGTGAAGTGGAAGCCGTGCTGAGCGGCCTCGAAAAGCTCACCGCTCAGCTAGCGAAGTAAAAAGCAAGAGGAGCGATCAGAGGACCCACGATGACACGTGCCTGCGCCGCAGCAATATGGCGGACGTGCGATTCCCCACTGGGACAGTTCGCCGTTGCGGCGCAGGCGCATGCTCTCATCGCGGTAGTACTTCCCGGGCGGCCGCGCCCGCAGGCAGTAACCGAACTAGAAGATGGTGAAGATCGGCGCCGGGCGGAGGGGCTCGCCGCGCGGGCCTGCGCCCAGCTCAGCGAATATTTCGCGGGGGAACGCACCTGCTTTACGCTCCCCACCGATCTGGTTCTTACCCGCGGGCCTTTTGCGGCCCGGGTGCAGCGCGCCCTGGCGGAGATTCCCTACGGGCAGACCCGCTCCTATGGCGAGCTTGCCGCCATGTTGGGCAACCCGAGGGCCGTGCGGGCGGTGGGATCGGCGTGCGCGCGTAACCCAATACCTATCGTGCTGCCGTGCCACCGGGTGCTTGCCGCGCGCGGTGGGCTGGGCGGATACGCGGGCGGGCTGGATATGAAAAAGGAGCTGTTGCGCTTGGAAAGCTCCCGCGTGGGCGCGTGCCCGCTCCGCTAGCTCATCAGCCGAGAAGCGGGAGAACCTCCGCAAGATCAGTGATGCGATAATCGGCATCGGCTTCCAGCTCAATACCGGGAGTTTCCAGGAGGGCACCGGCCACGCCAACTTTATGCGCCGTCGTGATATCGATAGGCCGATCCCCAATAGCGAGGGTGCGGGCCCGATCCAAGCTATGCTTGTTGAGCATATGGGTGAACATTGCCGGGTCGGGTTTACGCGGGAAGCCGTCCTCGGGGCAGACCATATCGGCAACCCGGAGATTCAAACCATCCAGGAGAGTGCGGGCACTCGCGCGATCCCGGTGCGTGACCACCACATTAATCCCCGGAACCGCGGCCAGCACCTCATGCACATGCGCCATCGCGGGCGGTGGCGTGATTTTCCACGAGTCTTTCAACTCCTGTTCGCACTTCCGAAACTCCGCTTCCGGAATCCCGAAACGGCGCGATAACTCGGTGATGGCCAGATTGGTGGAGCGGCGGGTCAGGCGCGCAACCTCCAGGAGGGAAACCTCCTGGCCGGAATCAAGAACCACCGCCTGCAAGGTGGCATCCACATGCGGGTAGGTATCCACCATGGTCCCGCCCATATCCCAAATAATGTTGTGGAACATAATCCTCCTCGCCTGGGCGCTGCCGCCGCGGGTATCGGCGCCCCTCGGCGGCACTTACCGGCACGCCTCGGCCGCGCACTCCCTCCAGCCTAGCTAGTCACTGCCCCGGCCTGCCACGGACGTTCGGCGCGGCTACCGATCCCGGCGCTAAAATAAACCAGGTGAGCGACCCTGTGCGCACCCGTGCCCGGGCCGCTCGCGCCGCTAGCATCGGATGAGAGGGACCGCCGTGCAGTATCTTCCCGAGGAATTTCACCTCACCGCCTCGGACCGGGCCACTATGACCGCGGATTTCCAGTATTTCCACGCCAATCCCGAGCTGTCTTTCCAGGAAGTGGAGACTTCGCGCGCGCTCCGGGAACGCCTGGAAGCCATCGAACTTTCCGGTGAGATTACCCGCCAGATCATCCCCGTGACCGATACCGGTTTTGCGTGCGTGCTGCGCAACGGCCCCGGCCCGGTGGTTGGCTACCGCGCGGATATGGACGGCCTACCCGTCGCTGAACGCACCGGCCTCGCCTATGCCTCGCGGGCCACCGGAATTGATGCCTCCGGGAAAAATGTGCCGGTCATGCACGCTTGCGGGCACGATTCCCATATGACGATTGCGCTCGCCCTCGCCCGGGCTTTCGCGGCGCACCCGCAACTGTGGCGCGGCACCATTGTTTTTGTTTTCCAGCCCTCGGAAGAAAACGGCCTGGGGGCACGCGCCATGGTGGAGGCCGGCCTGTGGGAGAAAGCTCCGCGCCCGCAGATCATGTACGGCGGCCACGTGGTGCCGCGCCCGGCCGGCTGGGTCAATCTCTATCCGGGTGGGGTGCTGCCCGGCTCGGACGGTTTCGAAATTATTGTGCACGGGGTGGGCGGGCACGGCTCGCAGCCCCACCGCGCCGTCGACCCTATTGTTATCGGTTCGGCCATCGTCACCCGCCTGCAAACAATCCGTTCCCGCATGACGGATCCGGACCGCAACGCGGTGGTGAGCGTTGGCGTGTTCCAGGCCGGCAGCCAGGACAATATCATTCCGGACACCGCGCGCCTGTGCATTAATACCCGGTTCCGAGACGAGGAAACCCGCGCGATTATCAACACCGGTATCGAGCGGATCGTGCGGGCTGAGGCGCTCGCGGCCGGCGCCCCCGAACCGCTGATCCGCCAGATCCGCCAGGTGGATGCCACCGTGAACGACGACGCCGCTGTTGCAGCCTTGCGTGACGTGATCGGCGCGGAATTCGGGGAGGAAAACCTGGCCAGCGAAACTTTCGGTTTCAGTGAGGATTTCGCGGTGCTCGGCCAGGCCGCTGGCGCACAATCGGTATTCTGGCTGTTCGGTGGTTTTTCACCCGAGCAGCTGAACCCAGCCAGCGGGGAGCCAGCCTCGAATCATTCCCCGGATTTCTATGCCGATCCGGAGCTTTCCCTGGAGCCGGCCTACCGGGTGGGGGCCTGCGCCCTGTATTCCCAGGTGCGGGCGGATAACTAAGCCGGGGCGGAATAACTGAGCCGGGGAGCCGGAGAGTTGCCGGGCGCGTGCCGCTGGCGCGCTACTCCCAGCTCACCGCCGTGCCATCCCATTCCCCGAAACGCACCTGATCGGGGAAGCGGGTGCGCATAACCGCGATGGCTTCCGGATTGGCGTCAATAAGCAGGAAGTGACGGTCCAGTTCGCGCGCCGCGGCCCCGGTGGTGCCCGAGCCGGCAAAGAAATCAAGGACGCGGTCCCCGGGGCGCGAGGACGCGGTGATAATCCGGCGCAGAATCCCGAGTGGTTTTTGGGTGGGGTAGCCGGTTTTTTCTTTTCCGGTGGGGGAGACGATGGTATGCCACCACACGTCCGTGGGAAGTTTGCCGCGCGCTGCCTTTTCCTTGGTAACCAGGCCGGGAGCCATATACGGTTCGCGGTCCACATCTTCCGAATTGAAGTAGTAGCTGGCCGGATTCTTCACGTACACCAAAATCGTGTCATGTTTGGCGGGCCAGCGTTTTTTCGTGCGGGCGCCGTAATCGTAGGCCCAAATAATTTCGTTGAGGAAACACTCCCGCCCGAAAAGCGCATCGAGAAGCACCTTCGCGTAATGCGCCTCCCGGTAGTCCAGATGCAGGTAGAGGGTTCCGGAATCGGTCAGGAGCCGCCAGGCTTCTTCGAGGCGCGGCTCCAGGAAACCCCAATATTCGGCGAAACTATCGTCGTAGCCGAGCACCCGCTCCACGATAGTTTC
Source organism: Actinotignum stranguriae (assembly GCF_051265215.1). Classification (NCBI taxonomy): domain Bacteria; kingdom Bacillati; phylum Actinomycetota; class Actinomycetes; order Actinomycetales; family Actinomycetaceae; genus Actinotignum; species Actinotignum stranguriae. The sequence continues at coordinate 188,831 of NZ_JBOZCJ010000001.1, read as the reverse complement.
GTAGCGTTGGCCTTTGAAACCGATCCGATCCCCGGTGGTGGAACGCCGGGTGACCACCGTGGAGCGGCGCTGGGGCCGGCCGGTATTAAAAGGAGGATCGAGGTAAATAAGCTGGAATGATTCGGCCGGTAGGGCCCGGAGTACCGGTAGGTTATCCCCGAACACCACAGCGTCCGTACCCGCATCATTCCACATATATATCCTCACTTTCTTACCGCCGGCCCTCCCGCGTGCGGGCCGGCCACTATTCCTGGAGTGCACGCCCCGCACCCAGTTGTCCGGAATTTCCGGACAACTGGGGAGCCGCGCCGGGCACCCGACTAACACAGCCCAGCGCGCCCGGCTAGTGCAGTCCAACGCGCCGGCTAGCCCAGCAGTGGCGCGCCCACTACGCGTGATTAGCGCAGCCGCGTGCCATCCGCCAATTCGAAGAGCGTGCGCAGCACCGCCCCGTTACTGGAACGCAAACCGCTGTGCTCGTGGGTGGAGGTCACGTACCGGTGAATCCCGGAAAGTAGCGCTCCTGTTTCAAGGGAGAACTCCAGGGGCACATAGGCGTCATTCACGTAAACCGCGGCCGCGCCGCGCGCCCCCGATTCCCGCAAAGCTTCCGGGAAGTAGAGCTGCGGCCACTCCCAGGTGGCCAGTTTTTCAACTACATCTTTCCACGGTTGGAAAGCCGGGACGGTATCTGCCCATTCCGCCCACACGTGCTCGCCGTAGAGGAGCGAGGTATCGGTGCGGAAAGCTTCCGGTTGGGTGCGCTCCGCACTCCAGTTGGTGACCACACCATCCGCGTAGGAAGATTCGTGCAGCACGTAGTAGAGCGGGTTACGCCCATCAAAAGGCATGGCCGCGGCCAGGTCATAACGGAAAGCTGTGGAGGCCGGATCCTTTTCCAGCAGGTAATACAGTTCCCGCCATCCGTTATCCGAACCAAGGAGGTGCCCGAGGGAACGCAGCCGCGAGGGCGAAACAATTTCCCCGGTGGGTAATTCGATGGAACCGCTACCCGCCAGCTCCACCAGCTCCCGCACCTGGTCGCGGTGCGCGGGGAAACGCCGATAGTACTCTTCACTGTGCTCGCGCATCTTTTCCCACGTGAGGGAATAGACATCATCAGCGCTGCGGCGCACGGCGGTAAGCCCGCCGGTGAGGAATGCCTGGTCGATATGTTCGGGCGCTACCGAAAGATAATGCACGGTGGTGAAACCACCGAAGGACTGCCCGAGGAGGTTGATTTTCTCCACCCCGAGTTCTTGGCGCAGCGCCTCGCAATCGCGCACGATGCCATCGGCACGCATATGGCTGAGGTATTCGGCGACCTCCGCGGTGCTTCCGGTGCTGAGAATATCCTCCCCGACGGGTGTGGAGCGGCCCGTGCCGCGTTCATCCACGAACACAACCCGGTAGCGTTCCAGGGCCACGTTCAGCCAGGAGGGCTCCAGCGGGGACAGGCTGGGCCGCCAGGCTTCATAGCCCGGCCCACCCTGCAGATAGAAGAGATAGGGGAGGGATTCCCCGCCCGGGCGAGTGGCGATACGAGCGAATACCTCAATGGTGCGGGTATCTTCCCGATCCGCGGTGAGCGGGACGGTGAGGGTGAGTTCATCGAGGCGAAGCTGCTCGAGATAGTGCGTTGTTGTCGTCATACTAGGAACGCTACCAGGCGCTTCGACATTCTCAGCGGGCGGGAGGCCCACGAGCGTCACTTCGCGCCGTGAGCCTCCCACCAAACCCGTGACCTTCCCGCCCGAGCTGTCATCTACACAATGACCTCGCGGGAAATCTCTACAGTGCGATCCGCCGGGAGGCTCTTCACCCAGGCCGGCGAAGCGGAATGCCGCGCGATGCGAGCGAAAAGCCAGGCTTGCCAGCGGGGCAGCTGCGGGATATCACCGGCACTACCAGAGCCCGCACCGTTACCAGAGCCCGCGCTCTTGCCAGAGTCCGCACCGCCGCTAGCTGCGTCGTCGTTCTTCCCGCGTGCGCGTACCCCCAAGTGACTGAGCACCCACTGGGCCTCGCTCAGCTTCCAGGAACCCCACCCGTATTCGCGCTGCGCCCATTCCAAGTCGGCCGGAATATTGCGGATATCCATGAAGCCGTACCGCATTGTGAGGTGAACAACGCCCTCCACGCGCGGGCTCACCTGCGTGCGGGTAATGCGCTCGGCGCGCTCAATATGGGCTTGCGGGGCTGTTTTGATGGAGAGAATAATAACGTGGTCGCGCATACTGCGATGCAGCTCGGTGGTGGCCCGCAACGCAGCCGGGACCGTGGTGGCCAAGGAATGCGGATAAATAACCGTACCCGGAACTCGCCGCAGCGGGTTTTTCTGCAAGTGCGCCGCGAACTCCGCGAGGGTGCCTTCGGTGCGCGCCCGGGTGGCCGCCACCACTGCCTCCCCGCGCCGCCACGTGAGCATCACCACCATGAGAATGAGGGCGATAAGCAGAGGCAGCCAGCCACCCGTCACCAATTTCGCGGCATTAGCGGCGAAAAGCGGCACTTCTACCACTCCCAACACCACCGCCAGCGCCGCGCTCTGCCACCAGCGCCAGTGCCAGCCGATCACCGTGAGAGCTAGCAGCATCGCGGTGGTGAGAAGGAAATCGGTGGAGACCGCCAGCCCGTAAGCGGAGGACAGCCGCGCCGAATCACGGAAAATCACCACCACGGCCGCCACCGCCGCCACCAGCAGCCCGGTAATATCCGGCAGGTAAATCTGCCCAGCCCCGCTCGCGGAGGTATAACGAATCCGCAGGTGGGGGAGGTATCCGAGCCGGGAAGCCTGGCGGGCAATGGAATAGGTCCCCGCGATCACCGATTGCGAGGCGATGACCGTGGCGCCGGTCGCCAGCAGCATGAGCACCAGGGCCCACTGGGAAGAAACCAGGTGGAAGAACGGATCGGCAATAGCCTCCGGGTGCTCGAGCAGCAGCGCGCCCTGCCCCAGGTAGTTACACACCAGCGCGGGCAGCACCACCGCGAACCACACCGCGGAAATGGGGCGCCGCCCGAAATGGGCGATATCGGCGTAGAGCGCCTCGGCGCCGGTCACCGCGAGTACTACCGCGCCCATGGCGAGGAAACCGATAGCCGGGTGCCCGCCCACAAATATCAGCGCCTGGTGCGGGGAAAGTGCCGCGATAATTTCCGGATGCGCGGCAATATGCGGGAGCGCGATTAGCGCTAGCCCCGTGAACCACAGCAGCATGAAGGGGCCGAAAATCGCGCCCACTCGCCCGGTGCCGTAGCGCTGCATCCAGCCCAGGGTGAGAAGAATCACCAGCGCGATGGGCACGATGAGGGTGGAGGGGAAGGTTGGCAAGGCCACCCGGATACCTTCGATAGCGGAGAGCACTGAAATGGCCGGGGTGATGACGGCGTCGCCGAAAAAGAGCGCCGCCCCGAACATGCCCGCCACCGTGAAAAGCGCCGCGGCGCGCGGCCGCCCACCGCTGAGGGTGCGTAGCAGGGTGGCGAGGGCAATGATGCCGCCTTCGCCGTCGTTATCCGCGCGCAGCACAAGGATGACGTATTTGAAGGACACGATAAGAAGGAGCATCCACACCACCAGGGAAATCACTCCGTAGATCGAGGCGTCCGTGAGCGGAACAGCCCCGCCGTGCACGGTGAAAACCGCGCGCACAACATAGAGCGGACTGGTCCCGATATCGCCGAAAACCACCCCAAGAGCGGCCAAACCAAGACCGGCGCGGGCTAGGGTCCCGCCACGGTGGGCACTGTGTTCCCCACCGTCACGCCGCAGCGACGCAGCGCGAAAAATTCTTGTCATGAGCGGGAATCCTAGCCACCTTCGCTGACGAAAAAGCATCGAAAAGGTCCGGTGTGATGTTCTAGTCACCCGGTGTACCATCGTCCCAGGAAGCTAATCGTTGCGGTGAGGAGTTCAATAACAATGATGGCAATGCACGGTGGCGCCCAGCTCGCCAATAGCGGGGCGCAGGTCCTCGCCTGGGTGGTTATTAGTGTTTTGGTGCTGGCCCTCGGGATTCTGCTGCTGTTCTTGGCGCGCCGCCACGCCGCGCGCGGCACCATGGAGGTCACGCCCGCGGAAGTCGCGGCCGGTGCAGTTTCGGAAAATGATGGGATGGGGAACGACGGCGCAGCTGAGGCCGCCGGCGAACCTGGCAATCACTAGACTGGGAGGCCATGAGCATGTCTGAGTTTGCTGAGTCCACGCCCGATGCCGCGCAGGCGGATACCGCGCTGGAGGGTACCGCGCCAGCGGATCCGGCGCAGGCGCAGGGGAGCACCCCCGCTGATCTCCACGCCCGCGGATACGCGCAATTCATCGCGGCATCCCCGTCCTCGTACCACGCGGCGGCGCAGCTGGCTCAGATTCTGGAAGCCCACGGTTTCACCGAGCAGCGGGAAACGGAAGCCTGGGAGGCGCGCGGGGCGCGCTATGTGCGGCGCGGCGGGGCGCTCATCGCCTGGGTGAGCCCGCGGGGTGCGGGGAACGGCGAACTGGCCCCGTTCCGCATCCTCGGTGCCCATACGGATTCGCCCACTCTCAAACTCAAGCCGGCCGGAACTTCCCGCCACGGGGGCTACACCCAGGTGGATATGGAGGTGTACGGCGGGCCGCTGCTCAATTCGTGGCTCAACCGTGACCTCGGCCTGGCCGGGCGCATCACGGATATGGAGGGCCGGGAATACCTGGTGCGCACCCCGGCGTGCATGGTGATCCCGCAGCTCGCCCCGCATCTTATTTCCGGCAATCGGGATAGCCTGAGCTTGGATCGCCAGCAGCATCTCCACCCGATATTCACCGGGGCGCGCGGGGAAGCCTGCTGCGCCGCGGGCGCGGATTGCGCCGATAACGCCGCGCACGCGGAAGCCGATACCGATAGCGATCTTTTTGAGACCCTGGCGCGCTACGCGAAGCCGGGGTCGGAGGGGCGGGAAGCGCCCGGCGCCGAATGGATCGGCTGGCATGATATTTACGCTTATGACGTTGAGCCGCCGCGGCGCAATGGGATGTACCTATCGGCCGGGCGCCAGGATAATTTGTCCTCCGTATACGCCGGGCTGCGGGCGCTCCTCGACGGAGTGGCGGCCGATGCCGAGCTCCCGTACTTCCCCGTTTTCGCCGCCTTCGATCACGAAGAAGTTGGCTCGGAAACCACCAGCGGAGCCAGCGGGCCCTTCCTGGAAACCGTGCTCGCCCGCATCGCAGAAAGCTTCGGGGTGCGCGGGGATAGCTGGTACCGGTTGCTGGCTCGCTCGGCCTGCATGTCCGCCGATGCCGGTCACGCTCTCAACCCTAATTACGCCGAGTTTTACGATCCGGATTCCGCCCCGCGCGCCGGTGCCGGCCCGCTCATCAAAATGAACGCCCAGCAGCGCTACGCCTCCGACGCGGAATCGGTGACCCTCGCCCTGCGCGCGGCCAGCGATGCCGGCGCCGCCTACCAATTCTTCATTTCCCGCAATTCCATCCCTTGCGGAACCACCATCGGCCCGCTCACCGCCACCCGCCTGGGTATCACCACGGTGGATGTGGGCGTGCCCCTCCTGTCCATGCACTCCGCGCGCGAACTCTCCCACGTGGAAGACCTCTACCAGCTGCGCCGCCTCATCCGCGGTTTCCTCTTCGGTCAGGGCGCGGCCATTCTTCCGGACGTGGATCTTGCGGATCTCGCCGATCTCACGGATAACGGCGGGGGAGCGGGCCCGGGCGTAGAAAGTGAGCGTAATGAGTAGCGTCCCCGTCACGAACGTTGCCTATCTGCTTGATCGCACCGCTTTCGCCAACCCGGATCGCACCTGCTTCTACTACGACGCCACCACCCTGACGGTCGGCGAAGCGCGCGATACCACCTCCCGCCTCGCCCAGCTGTTCGTCCAGGCCGGCGTCTCCCACGGGGACCGCGTCATGATCGTGGCCCATAATTCTCCCTACCACTACCTAGTTGCGGTTGCCTGCGCCCGCATCGGTGCGGTTTTCGTTCCGGTGGACGCCCGCCTCCACCCGGTAGAAATTCAACGCCTCGTCGATTTCGCGGCTCCGCGCGTCCTCATCGCGTGCGCGGAAATAGGCACCGCCGGCGCCTTCACCTCCACCGGCACTCTTATTCATTTTGTTATCGACGACGACGTCCTCGCGCCACCCTTCACTCCCGCCCTCACCAACGGCTATATTGCTTTGAGCGCGGCAACCGGGAGTTTCACCGCTGATTTCGTAGCCGATGGCCCAGCCGGAAATCCCGCCTTTAATACCGAAGGCTACCCGAGCGGAGTGGCCGTCATGATGTTCCGGCCCGCGCCCCCGGAAGCACCCCGCGCCCTCGAACTCACCCACGATAATTTGTGGTGGGCGGACCGTATTTTCCACGATGCACTGGGCTACGGGCGTGATGACATTTTCTTACACAGCGCGCGATGTTCCTCTATTGCCGGCTTCAACGGCGGCACCCTCTTCCACTTCGCGCGCGGGGGCCGCATTGTTATTGCGCGCACTCCCTCCCCGGCCGGGCTGCTGCACCTCATTGAAGAACACCGGGTCACCACCATGTTCGGCACCCCCACCACCTATTCTTTTATGCTCGACGACGACACCTTCCTCACCCGGGACCTTTCCAGCCTCCGGTACGCCTTCGTGGGCGGGGCGGCGGTCCCGCCGGCTCTCATGGGGCGCCTGGATGCGGCGGGTCTCCATCCTCTTAATATGTGGGGGTCTGTGGAAACGGGCGGCGTCGGCCCCTATCTTCCCACCGCTCGGGTAGCGCACAAAGCTGAAACGGTGGGGCGCGCCATGCCCCACGTGGAGATTCGCCTGGTAGAGCCGGGTACCGATAGCCCGGTGGCGCCCGGGGAGATCGGAGAAATGCAACTGCGCGGGCCGAGCATTTCGGCCGGATACTGGCACGGGGATAATTACCAGCGTTCCTCCTTCGCGGGGGAATGGTTCTGCTCTCAGGATCACGCGCGGGTGGATGCGGACGGGTATATCACCCTGGTCGCCCGGGTCACCGATACCATCAAAACCGGGGGAGATACCGTACACCCCGAAGAAATTGAGCGGGTGCTCCACCAGTACCCGGGAGTGCGGGCCGCCCTCGTCACGGGCGTACCCGATCCGGTGTGGGGCCAGGTGGTGGGTGCCGCCATCGTCATGGATTCCCACGAGTCCAGCCCCGAAAATTTCGCCACCCCGGATCCGGCCACCGGCGGTTTCGCGGTGGTGCCCCAAAGCCTGCCTGTGCCCAGCCTCGATCAACTTCGGGCTTTTGCCGCCCAAGCGCTCGCTTCCTTCAAGCTCCCGCGCCTGCTCGTGGTTCTCGATGAGCTTCCGGTGGATGACGACGGGAAAGTATCTCGGGCGCGGTTGCGGGAGCTCTTCGGGCACGGTACCGCAGCGCCGGCTCCTGCGGCGCCGGTAGCTCTCTAAAACAGCCCCGCACGCTTTCAGCCGCGGCCGCGGTGCCTGTGGACGCCTCTGCCGCGCCCTGCAACAGCCCCGTATCTCGATTCTGGAATGATTTTGAGAAAAACTATCTCAGCATATGAGATATCCACGGCGTGAGACGTGACTCCTTCCTGAAAGTGTCCAGACTCTCGCAACTTCGAAAAATGGCTCTATGCTGCGGATTTCTCCAATTTTTGCGGGCGTGAACATTCGCACATGAAAAAAGCCTGAGCCTAAACGTAAAGAAATCGTCAAGACTCGTGTAGGCTTTTTCCATGGTTAGAGCGGTGGCGCTGGCTATCCGCACAGGATGCCAATGCGTGTTCCATCCTGTGGAGATCGTCAACGCACCGGATTCTTGAGAATCCGGCACCGCTTTTGCATATTCCACGCGCCCACAGCGCGAACATGATCACTCCGTACCGGGGGACTGCCCCCGCGGTACGGAAACAGTCAATGAGGAGGTTCCTTCGTGAAGAAGACCGCTTATCCCTTGGTGGCCGGAGCAGCCGCGCTTGCTCTGGTCATGACTGGTTGTTCCTCCAACGGCAAGGGTGGCCCCACCCAGGTCGAAGGAAATGTCAACCGGACCGCTTCGGTCACCGTCGGTGCCGATGAATTCCTGGGCTACAACGGCTTGACGCCCACTACCTACAGCTCGGCCAACTCCCTTGTTGTTGACCGCATGATGCCCGGCTTCGGCTACTACTCCGCCAATGGCGAGTGGAAGCACGGCACCGCTCTCGGTGACTACGAACTGGTTTCCGAGAATCCCCTCACCGTGAAGTACACCTACAACGATGAGGCCAAGTACCAGGGTGGCGAACTTATTACCTGTGAAGATGCCTACCTGGACTGGGTTTCCCAGAACCCGAAGTGGATCATGGATGGCCAGGCTGCGGCCGGCTCCGATGAGCCGCTGTTCAACCACGTGTCCAGCCCGGATACCTATGCGGACGGCGTTCCGGAAGGCCCCCAGTGCAATGCTGGCGACCGTTCCTTCACCATCACCTACGCCGAACCGAACCCGGATTGGCAGCTCGTTGTTTCCGGTCAGCTTCCCTCGCACGTGGTAGCCAAGAAGATCGGCATGTCCAAGAAGGAGCTTTTCGAAGCTCTGAAGAACAAGGACTTTGAGACCGCTAAGAAGGCCGCTGAATTCTGGAACAACTGGAATTCGCCCACCCCGGGCCAGCTGCCCTCCGCGGAAGATGCTCCGTCCTTCGGCCCCTACACCCTCAAGGAAGGTGGCTGGGAAGCCGGTCAGTACATCACCATGGTTCCCAACCCGGATTGGTGGGGTGAGAAGCCCGGCCTCGATGAGCTCGTGATCCGCTTCATCCCGCCGGAAGGCCAGGTTCAGGCCCTCGCCAACCAGAACGTGAACGTCATTGAGCCGCAGGCCACCAAGGACACCCTTGATGCCCTCAACGGCACCCAGGGCGTGACCGTCCTCGAAGGTAACACCATGATTTGGGAGCACTTCGACTTCAACTTCAAGCCGGGCTCCATCTTCGCCAATGACAAGGGCGGCCTCGCTCTGCGCCAGGCCATGGCCTACTGCATCCCGCGCCAGCAGATCGTTGATTCGCTTATCAAGCCGCTCAACGCTAACGCTGAAGTCCTCAACTCCCGTGAATACTTCCCGGATAACCCCGAGTACAAGGAAGTTGTGGCCGCCTCCTACAACGGCGAATATGACAAGGTCGACATCGAAAAGGCCAAGGCCAAGGTTGCTGAATCCGGTATCGCCAACCCGGTGGTCCGCATTGGTTACAACCAGCCCAACCAGCGCCGTTCCGATGAGGTTGCCCTCGTGACCTCCTCCTGCGCCCAGGCCGGCATCACCGTCCAGGACGTCGGGGCCCAGGGCTTCATGGCCCCGGGTGGCGGCTATGAGAGCGGCGACTTCGATATGGTGCTCTTCGCCTGGTCCGGCTCCGGCCAGATCGTTTCCGGCGCGAATATCTACAAGTCCAACGGTGGCCAGAACCAGACCGGTTACGCCAACGCCACTGTTGACACCGAATGGGACAAGGTTTCCTCCAGCCTGGATCCGAAGGTCCAGAAGGAAGCCAAGAAGGTGATTGAGAAGGAACTGTGGAATGACCTCTTCGGTATCCCGCTCTTCACCCACCCGGGCATCGCGGCGTACACCACCGGTATGGAGAACGTTGAGCGCAACGTCACCCAGTCCGGTATCGCCTGGAATGCCGAAAAGTGGAGCTGGGGCTCCGCACCCGCCAAGGCTGAGTAATTAGCCTTATGCATAGGAAGTAATAGTTATTTTCTAGCTGCACCGGAGGGGCCGCGCTTGCGGCCCCTCCGGGCGTGCAGTTTTATCACCCTTCCTGTGTCACATCCCACGTCCCATTTCGTCTGGAAATGCTTATGTACTATAGTCACCGAGTAAAATTGTCCGAACCGGCGCCCATCGGCACACAGAACGGAAAGAAGTCTCGCGGTGTATAAATTCATCGCCAAACGAATTGGCATCTCAGTACTTATCCTCTGGGCCGCGTCGCTCCTTATCTTCGTTCTTACGATTAATTCGGGCGACCCCCTCGAGGACCTTCGCGAATCCAATAACCCGAATCGCGAAAACCTCATGCAGCAGCGCTCCTCCTTCATGGGCCTCGACCTGCCCTGGTACGAGCGCTATTGGACTTGGCTGACCGGAGCCGCAAAATGCTTCATCGGCCAGTGCGACCTGGGCGTCAATCGTTCCGGACAGTCTGTCAATGACATGCTCGGTCAGGCCGCTTCCGCCACCTTGCGCCTCGTGCTGGCGGCCACCTTCCTCGCGATCTTCTTCGGAATCTTCTTCGGTGTGATGAGTGCTATCCGCCGCTACACCGGTTTCGATTACGTCGTGACCTTCCTCGCCTTCACCTTCTACTCACTGCCCGCTTTCGTCTTCGCGGTGCTCCTGAAGGAATACGGCGCTATTCGCTTTAATGACTGGCTGGCAGATCCAACAATCTCACTGGTTACTATTGTCATATTTGCCGGTATCTTCGCACTCTTTGTGCAGGCCCTCGTGGCCGGAGGCCCGAAGCGGCGCGCCATGGCCGCGGCCATCAGCTTCGCCATCGCCTTCGGCGTCATGGAATACATTTCCGTAACCCGTGCCTTCCTGGAACCCACAGGCGGGCTGTGGATCGAAGCCCTCATGGGTCTAGCCGGCACGGTGCTCTTCACCGGCCTCTTCCTCGGCTTCTCCAATAAGCGCGGCTTTGCTGTGGTGGGCGCCAATGCCGCGATTATGTTCGTCATCGTGGCGGCCTGCTCGAATATGCTCTGGGAGCCCACGTGGGGCTTCCTCTTCCTGATCCTGGCTCTCGGTATCGCCGCCTCCGTGGGCGTGTCCTACTTCTTCGGTGGCTACGCCCGTCGTTCGGTCACCTGGGCCTCGATTTGGGCCGTGTTCTCGGTGTGGATCGCGATTATCTTCGATTTTGCCGCCCGGTACTGGTCCACCTACCTGCCGCTCACCCAGAACCGCCCGATTTCCACCATCGGTTCGATGACCCCGAATTTCCAGGGCAGCCACGTTTTCTGGCTCAGCTTCCTGGATTCCTTCACCCACCTCCTACTGCCGACGATCTCGCTGACGCTCATGTCCATCGCGTCCTATACGCGCTATACGCGCTCGTCCATGCTGGAAGTGCTCGGTCAGGATTACATCCGTACCGCGCGCGCCAAGGGCCTGCCCGAACATACGGTTATCACCCGGCACGCGTTCCGTAACGCCATGCTGCCGCTGCTCACCATTATCGCTTTCGATTTCGCAGGCCTCATTGGCGGTGCGGTTATTACCGAAACGGTCTTCGGCTGGAAGGGCATGGGTGAACTCTTCCGAACGGGCCTGGCCCAGGTAGACCCGGCCCCCGTTATGGCCTTCTTCTTGGTCACCGGCGGAGCCGCGGTGCTCATGAATATGGTCGCGGACATCATGTACGCCTACGTCGATCCTCGGATTAGGCGGTAAGCATGAGCCTGACTACCCCCATGAATCGTCACCAAGCCCGAGGAGAATCCGATGAGTGAGAATCGCTCGAAAACAACCGTCGCGTCGCTCGACCCGGAACACGTTGTTGAGGTCGACGACGCTCAGCTCGCTTCCTCCAGCCCCTCCTATTCCCAGGGGCGCCTGGTACTGCGCCGCTTCCTGCGGCATAAGCCCGCGATGGTATCCGCCGTCGTTCTTATTCTTGTGACGCTGGTGGCCTTCCTGTCCATTGGCTGGAATATGAGCTTCTTTGGGCTGCACTGGCATTTCTCCGGTTTGTGGCGCCACAATTACACGGATGTTCTGGATGTCGTCAATAACGGCAAACCGACCTTGACCTGGACCTCGCTGGGCGAACACCCCTTCGGGCAGGACAATATCGGCAAGGACTACTTCGCCCTGACCATGAAGGGCACCCAGATTTCTATTATTATCGCCTTCGTCGTCGGGCTGGTGTCCACCATTATCGGCACGGTTATCGGCGCGGCCGCCGGTTACTTCCGCGGCTGGACCGAAGCGATCCTCATGCGCATTACCGACCTCTTCATCGTGATCCCGCTGCTCATCCTCGCCGCGGTTATCGGCAAGATGGTGGGAAGCCAGGGCATTTTGTTCCTCGCGGTTATGCTGGGTGTGCTCTCCTGGACGGGCCTGGCGCGCCTGGTGCGCGGCGAAGTGCTCTCCTTGCGGGAACGCGAATTCGTGGCCTCGGCCCGCGCGCTGGGAGCCTCCCCGTGGCGTATTATTTTCCGCCACATCCTCCCGAACTGCCTGGGCACGATTATTGTTTCGGCAACCCTGTCGATTTCTTCGGCCATTCTGCTGGAAACGTCGCTGTCCTTCCTCGGTTTCGGGGTGCGCCCGCCGGCAACTTCGCTCGGCCTGCTTATTTCTACCTACCAGACCACGTTCTCGACCCGCCCCTGGCTCTTCTTTGCCCCGGCCGGTCTGATCCTCATCATCGCGCTGTCCATTAACTTCATCGGTGACGGCCTGCGTGATGCCTTCGATCCGCGCCAGCGTTCTGCGGTCTCGCGCCGCAAGATGAAGGCCCTTGCGGAAGGACATATTGAGAACGACGTCGAAGCTGATCTCATGCCGGTGACCACCGCGGCCACCACCGCGACGGGTGGCGAGCACGCCGCTCCCGCATCCGACGCCACCGAAAGGAAGGGCGAATAAATGCGTCTCGGAAAACGCGCTGCAACAACGCACGATAAAGCTGCCTCCTCGGCCACGGCCACGCTGAAGGCCGACCAGCCCGTCGTCACCCCGCACCCGAAAACCGATAAGCCGGTGCTCGGCTTCGGTGAACTGGACGTCAAATTCGCCACCGAATTCGGTGCGGTTCACGCCGTGCGCGGCGTGAGTATCGATGTACGCCCGGGTGAAGTGGTGGGCCTGGTAGGCGAATCCGGTTCCGGCAAGTCCGTCACCTCCACCACGGCCCTCGGCCTGCTCCCTTCCAATGCTGTTATTAGCGGAAGCGTGCAGGTGGCCGGGCGGGAAGTGCGCGGGATGACCTCGCGGGGCATGCGCGCCCTGCGCGGTGCCGAAGTGGGCATGGTGTTCCAGGAACCCATGACCGCCCTCAACCCGGTGCTCACCATTGGCCGTCAGATGACGGAAGGCCTGGAAACCCACGGGCTCGCCTTCGGGGAAGATGCCCGCAATCGCGCGGTTGCCATGCTCAAGGCTGTGGGGTTGCCCGATGCCGAAGAGCGCATGAACCAGTACCCGCACCAGCTTTCCGGCGGGCAGCGCCAGCGCGTGGTCATCGCGATCGCGCTCATCGCCAACCCCTCCGTCATTATTGCGGACGAACCGACCACCGCCCTGGATGTCACTGTCCAGGCCGATATCCTCGACCTGCTGCGCTCCCTCAAGGACCAGCTCAATACCGGCATTCTGCTTATCACCCACTCCATGGGTGTTATTGCGGATATGGCCGACCGGGTCCATGTGATGTTCAAGGGTGAGATTGTGGAATCGGGCGACGTCGTTCAGGTTCTGAACCACCCCAAGCACCCGTATACGCGCCGACTGCTGGAAGCCGTGCCGCATCTGGGCCAGGGCCGCGAGCAATTCGGTTTCTCCCTGGAAAAGGAAGCTTCTATCGACCTCAATAAGAAGGTGCTAGAAGCTAAGGACCTCGTTATCGAATACGAGATTCCCGGCAAGGAGCCCTTCCGCGCGGTTGACCATGTGTCCTTGGATGTTGCCGAGCGTGAGATCGTGGGCCTCGTGGGTGAATCCGGTTCGGGTAAATCCACCATCGGTAAATGCGTGCTCGGGCTCATCCCGGCGGCTTCCGGTGAGGTGAAGATCTTCGGCGAGGACCTCGTGGGTGCTTCGCGTAAGCACGCTCAGGAACTGCGCCAGCACGTGGGTGTGGTCTTCCAGGATCCGGCCGCGTCTCTCGACCCGCGTTTCCCGGTGGGCGATTGCATTATGGAACCGCTCGATGTTCATAAGGTCGGCACGAAGGCGGAACGCCGCCAGCGGGTGTACGACCTGCTCGATGCGGTACGCCTGCCGCGTTCCTCCTTCAACCGCTACCCGCATGAGCTTTCCGGCGGGCAGCGCCAGCGCGTGTGCATCGCCCGCGCCCTGGCCCTGCGCCCCAAGCTCCTCATCGCGGACGAACCGACCTCCGCGCTGGACGTGTCCGTCCAGGCCCAGGTCCTCACCATGCTCTCTGAACTCCAGGACGACATGGGCTTCGCCTGCCTCTTCATTTCGCACGATCTCGCGGTGGTCGATATGCTTTCGCACCGCGTGGTGGTGTTGCAAAACGGCAAGGTCGTGGAAGCGGGCCAGCGCGAGGACGTTCTCCACAACCCGCAGGAAGCCTACACTCAGCGCCTCCTGGCCGCCGCCCCGGTTCCCGAACCGATTGAGCAGCGCCGCCGCCGCGAAGAACGCCACGCGCTGCTGCGCAAGCAGGGCCGTGAAGTCTCGCGTTTGCGTTTGAATGAGAACGACGACGCCGCCAACTAGGCGAGAGTTACTCCGGCGCTCAGGTGAATGCCAGGCCGCAGGCCGCGGCTAGGCAGGCCACCCACGCCACACACAGAACCGCTCGGTTGCGATCCACGGATCGTACCGGGCGGTTTGTGCTATTTGGGTGGTCCGCAGTCTCAAGGGCACGTGAGTGGGCGGCCCGCAGCTGCTGCGCGGCCCGGGCGAGGGTGACCCAGCGGGTGCGGGTAGTAGCGCCACGCCCGGGCAGCGCGGGAAGATCAGCGTGGCGAGCCGCAGCCGGATGTCGGGCGGGAAGAAGCCGACGCCCGGCCGCCAGCGCGCCGCCAGCCGGGAACGCCGCCGCATCCCAATGCTGCCCGCCCCGGGCGTGCGTGGTGAGATAGAAACGGGTAGTGAAACGCGCCACCGTGCCCCAGGGCAGGTAGATGGTACGCAGCGGGTTAATAATCGTTAGGCCCACCGCGCTATAGCGCAGTTCGGGGAGGAAGAAAAAAGAATAGGCGGCGCCGGCCACCCCGGCCCCCAGGAAAGCGGCGGCAAGAGCGGAGAGCGGCATAGGAACCCCGGCCGCGATGAGAATCAGGGGTGCGAAGCCAAGGGCACTGAGAAGGCCGCCTTTGACGATCTGGCCGCGCGAACGCAGGGTCATCTCGCCGGCTTGACGTTTCACTCTGCCGTGCCCGGCCGTTTCGTTCCCGTGCCCGGCCGCGCCCGCGTGCGTACCTTCCGCACTCACAGCGCCACCGACCAGGCAATACCGCCGAGCACCCCGAGTACCCCGGCCACCGCGAAGGCGAGCCGATCCCAGGCCCAGTGCCGCTCCACCCGCGGATGCTCGCTCGGGGCACCCGCGGGAACATAACGGGAGGCCACCGACTCAATGAACTTCCGCACCGGCAGCGTTGCCGTGGTGACCGTATGATCCCCGGAATCGTGGACCGGGACGGCGCGGCGGGTATCCGGGGTGGGGCGCCCGACGGAGCCGAAGGCGCGGGCGTGGATGGCTGCTCCGTCCGTCGTCGTGATAACAAGACCGTACCCGGATTCGACCCCGCGCAAACGAGGGAACGGAACCCGCAGGTCGCGGAAGGTATTGCGTATCGTCACCCCGGAATCGTCTACGTCCACGCTGGGCAAATAGAAGAGCGCATACCCGGCCAGGCACATGCCGGCGGCGAACACAGCCGCGGGCGGCAAATAACCCCATCCGCCCTGCCACACCTGCATGACCAGCGCGATGATTCCGATAGCGCCGCACAGCCCGGCGGCGGGGGCGGCCGAGGCGCCGCGAAGACGATAACGTGCAGACATAAGCATATTTTCCCACGTTCGCGCCCCGATTGCCGATTCCCGCAGCCGGCGGTGGTGATTCTTGACATGGTGGCGTATACGGCGGCGGCCAGGCGAGTAACATTGCCAGGGGTTTGCGCTCGCGCAGCCCGTATGTCACAACGCCGGCGCGGGTCGGCAGGGAAGTAGGTTATGGATAGTCGCAACGATCTTCGCAACGTTGCCATTGTGGCGCACGTTGATCACGGGAAAACCACTCTCGTGGACGCGCTCATGTGGCAGGCCGGGGCTTTCGGAGAGCGCGCCACCGTGGAGAAAACCGGGGAGCGCGTCATGGATTCGGGAGAACTGGAACGCGAAAAAGGCATCACCATCCTCGCGAAGAACACCGCGATCCATTACCGCGGGCCGGCCGCGGCCGCAGCCGGCGCACCTGAGGGCATCACCATTAACGTGATCGATACCCCCGGCCACGCCGATTTCGGCGGGGAAGTCGAACGCGGGCTGTCCATGGTGGACGGCGTTATTTTGCTCGTGGACGCCTCCGAGGGCCCGCTTCCGCAAACTCGTTTCGTGCTGCGCAAGGCCCTGGAAGCCTCGTTGCCCGTCATTATTGTTATTAATAAGGTGGATCGCCCGGACGCGCGCATCGCCGAGGTGGAATCCGAAACCCAGGATCTCCTCCTTTCCCTCGCCTCCGACCTGGATCATCCCGATCCGGATATGCTCGATTCCCTCCTGGAAACCCCGGTGATTTACGCTTCCGCGAAGGCCGGGCGCGCGAGCCTGACCCGCCCGGCGGACGGCCAGCTGCCCGAAAGCGCCGATCTGGAGCCGCTGTTTGAGGCGATTGTGAACTATATTCCCGCCCCGCATTTCGAGGCGGACGCCCCGCTGGCCGCCCAGGTCACCAATCTGGATGCTTCGCCTTTCCTTGGCCGTATCGCCCTGCTGCGGATTTATTCGGGCACCATTAAGAAGGGCGCGACGGTTGCGTGGGTACGCGCTGATGGTACGACGTCGTCGGCCCATATCTCGGAACTGCTTCTCACCGAAGGTCTGGAACGTAAGCCGGCCACCTCTGCCCGGGCCGGCGATATTGTGGCGATCGCGGGTATTCCGGATATTACGATTGGTGATTCCCTGGTGGATCCGGACGATCCGCGCCCGCTGCCGCCCATCCACGTGGATGACCCGGCTATTTCTATGACCATCGGGATTAATACTTCGCCGTTGGCCGGGACCGAAGGCAAGGGCCATAAGCTCACCGCGCGGCAGGTCAAGGACCGCCTCGATCAGGAACTCGTGGGTAATGTGTCCATCCGGGTGCTCCCCACCGGCCGCCCTGATGCCTGGGAAGTGCAGGATCGCGGAGAATTGGCTCTGGCGATTCTGGTGGAGCAGATGCGCCGCGAAGGTTTCGAGCTGACGGTGGGCAAGCCCCAGGTCGTCACCCGCACCATTGACGGGACTGTATGCGAGCCGATGCAGCGCACCACCATTGACGTGCCCGAAGAATACCTCGGCGCGGTTACCCAGCTCATGGCGGCCCGCAAGGGACTCATGGAAACGATGGCGAATCACGGCACCGGCTGGGTGCGCATGGAATTTGTGGTGCCGGCCCGCGGCATGATTGGTTTCCGCTCCGCGTTCCTCACCCAGACCCGCGGCACCGGCATCGCCGCCTCCATCTCGGAAGGCTACGCGCCCTGGATGGGTGAGATTTCCTCGCGGGCCACCGGCTCCCTGGTCTCTGATCGGGCCGGGCAGGTCACCGCCTACGCCCTCCAGCGCCTGGAAGACCGCGGCACGTTCTTCGTGACCCCGGGCCAGGAAGTGTACGAGGGCCAAGTGGTGGGCGAAAACCCGCGCGACGAGGATATGGACGTCAATGTGGTGCGCGCCAAGGAAATGACAAATATGCGCTCGGCCACCGCCGACGTGTTTGAGACCCTGCAAGCGCCCCGACGGCTTACCCTAGAAGAAGCTATGGAATTCGCTGCTGATGACGAATGCCTGGAAGTAACCCCGGAATCCGTGCGGGTGCGCAAAGTCGTGCTCAGCGCGGTGGAACGGGGCAAGATCGCCGGGCGGAAGAAGCGCGCGAAGAAGTAGCGCCCGCCCAGACAAGGAGTGAGATGAGGAACCGCACCCCGCGCTCAGGCGCGCCTTCGGCCGCGTTTGGAACCGCGCTGCGGACGTGCGCGAAGCTCGCCACCGGCCTGCTGCTCGGGGCCTTCGCCGGGGCGCTGGCCGCGGTCACTCACGCGGGGCTCGCGGGAATTCCCGGCCTGGCCACCGATATTGTGTGGATCGGTCCGCTCCTCGCCACGCTACTCATTGCCAGTGGCGCATCTTTCGCCCGCGATTGGCTAGGATCGTGGTGCTGGGCTGGATTCTGGCTGGGTGAAGTGGCCCTCACCTTCTGGGCTTTTGCCGCACCCGGCTACGGTGACATCGTGGCCTTCCACGGGGTGGCCGCGAATCTCTGGCTTGTTCTGGCTCCGCTCGCCGGGGCATTCCCGCTGATCGGCGCTCTGGTGCGCCGCCGGCATTCCACGCCTCCGGGCCCACACCCGCTGGCCAACCAGGATCAACCACAGGAGGACGCATGCGACCTGAGCACACGCCGCTGAGTGTAGGTCTCGAAGATACCGCGGTGCGCCCCGCGGGTTCTGACACGCCTTTCGACACCGGGGAATTCCGGCAGGTGGAAGCTACCCGTAAGCTGCGCTGGCCCTGGATTGTTTCCGCGGTTATTGCGATTTTGCTGCTCGCCTACGTGGGTTATGCCTGGTACAGCGCCGACCGCGTGGCGCGGGGTACCACGGTGGCCGGCATTGAGATCGGCGGGATGAATACCGCCACCGCCACCGAACACCTCGGTGGTGAGGTTGCCGCGCGGGTGGCTCGCCCGGTCGAGGTGGTTGTGGAGGGCACCAGCGTGAGCGTGAACCCGGGCGATTACTCCCTGGGCGTGGACGCGGCGGCCACGGTGGAGAGCCTGACCGGTTTCACCCTCAACCCCGTGGAGATTTTCCACCAACTCACGGGCAAGGGTGAGGTGGCCCCGAAGGTCACCGTGGACGACGCCGCATTATCCGCCCAGGTGGATACCATTCGTAACAGCACCGGGGTGGAGGCGCGTAATGCTACCCTCGTGATGGAAGGTACTACGGCGCAGCTCAGCCCGGCGCAAGCCGGGCGCGCCGTCGACCCGGAGGCCACCCGCGCCGCTCTGATTGAGCAACCATTGCGCGGCCAAGAACGCATCGAACTGGAAGCGGTGCCAGCAGAACCGGCTATTAGTACCGAAGCTGCCGAAAAGGCGCGCGCGGAGCTGGCCGGGCCGCTGGTCTCCGGTGATCTCACCGCGAAGGTGGGGGATCGGGCCGTGAACCTCAGCCCGGCAACTCTGGCGCAGGCGGCGTCTTTCGTGCCGGAAGGCGCGGCGCTCCAGCTCAAGCTGGACGGTAAAGTGCTGGGCGATGCGGTGCGGGCCGCCGCCCCGGACCTGCTCAAACCGGGTGTGGATGCTCGCATTGAGATCGTGGACCACACCACGCCCACGATTATTCCCTCCCAGGATGGCGTGGGTATTGACGACGCCGCCCTCGCCTCCGGCGCGCAGGTGGCCGCGCTGCGCACCGCTGCCGCCGAGCGCCTCGTGGAACTGAGCCCCGCCCCGATTCCGGCGGCCTTCAGCACTGCGGATGCGGAAAAGCTCGGGGTGAAGGAAGTGGTTTCTGAGATTTCGACCCCGCTCACCAGTGACTCGGTGCGCACCACCAACCTGCGGGTGGGAACCCAGAAGATTACCGATACCCTGGTCAAACCCGATGAGACGTTCTCCCTGGAAGCAGCGCTGGGCCCCATCGAATATTCGGAAGGCTTCGTGTCCTCCGGGGTGGTCATGAACGGATTTAATAACGAGGCCCTGGGTGGCGGGCTTTCCCAGCTGGCCACAAATGTGTTCAATATTGGCTACCTGGCCGGTTACGAGGATGTGGAGCACCGCCCCCACACCAAGCATTTTTCCCGCTACCCCATGGGCCGCGAATCGACGCTGTGGTCCGGTTCCATTGACGTGAAATGGAAGAATACCACCCCCTACGGCGCGGTGATCGACACCTACCTGGAGGGCGGCTACGTGGTCACGAAGCTGTGGTCGACGAAGTATTACGACGTCGAAACCTGGACCTCGGAACCGCGCAATTACCGCCAGCCGGTTATGACGGAAGGTAAGGGCCCGGATTGTGAACCCCAGGGCTTGGGTGATCCCGGATTTACCGTGACGGTATCCCGAACCGTGAAATTGGGGGATAAGGTCGTTGAGGATTCGTCCTATGACTGGACCTACCAGCCCGATCACGGCCGCACCTGCCCGAAGCCGGAGCCGGCCACTCCGCCCGCACCCGCGCCGCAACCCGAAGGTGCTCCCGCACCAGCTCCAGCCCCCGCGCCCGGTCACTAGATTTGGTGCTGGGCGTGAGCTCGGATTACGGTAGAGGAGGAGGTGACACCGTTGGCTTATGTCATTACCTTGCCGTGCGTCGATACCAAAGATCGGGCGTGCGTGGACGAATGCCCGGTGGATTGCATTTACGAAGGGGACCGTACCCTCTACATTAATCCGGACGAATGTGTGGATTGCGGGGCTTGCGAACCGGCCTGCCCGGTGGAAGCTATCTATTACGAAGATGATGTTCCCGAAGAATGGTCAGTGTTTACCGCCGTCAATGCGGAATTCTTCTCCGAATTGGGCTCCCCGGGCGGGGCACAAAGCTTGGGGCCCACCGGCACCGACCACCCCTATGTGGCCGGCCTGCCGGCGAACGTTAATGAGGATTCCTAGCGCGCGCCGTCGCTCCAATCGAGGGTGGTGCGGGCCAACTCGCGCACCTGCGGCCAGGTGGTCGCGAAGGAAGGAAGCAGCGGGTAGGAGGTAACATCCTCCACGTTCACCCAGCGCAACTCCATGGACTCTCCGTCGGCCACCGCTTCGAGCCCATCGCGGCAGCGTGCCACGAAGCTGGTATAGGACCAATCCACGTGCGCGGTGGTGAGCTCCCCGCCGCGGCGTAGATCCGTGGGGGCCAGGGCGGTTTCCTCGGTGAATTCGCGCAGTGCACCCTCCCAGGGTTCCTCGTCCCATTCACGTGCTCCACCCGGGAAAGCCCAGGTGGCACCGCCGTGGCTCCAGGGGGAGCGGTGTTGAAGCAGGATCTGGATATGCCCGGCGTGGCGCCGGAAAGCCGCGATCCCGGCTGCCCCGTTCATACCCCAATGGCGTTTGCCGCAACCGCACAGCAGGAAACCGTCCGCGCCGTGATGAACCGTGCCGTGGTGGCTATCGGCTAAGAAACGCTGCGCGGCCTCCGGGAGCACCCCGAGGGCCGGGCGGGCCGGCTTCGCCCAGAATTGGGTGAAGGACAGGCCCAGGTGCTCCACCAGGGAGCGCAGCAGCGGTAGGGAAATCCCCACCACCCCGTGGTAATCACCCTCGAGGCGGTCAATAAAGGGGCCACCCAGGCCGTCCGCGGTAAAAGAACCGGCCACTTCCAGGGGCTCCCCGGTGGCGATATACGCCTCGATCTCCGCCGCGCTCAGGTGCGCGAAAGTCACCTTCGCGCGGGAAATCCCGGCCAGGGAACGCCCGGAAGGAACATGGACCAGGCAGTGCCCGGTGTGGAGAATTCCGGAATGCCCGGACATGCGGGCCAGGCGTTCGCGGGCGACCTCCGGGGAATGCGGTTTCCCGTAGACCTCACCCTCGAATTCGAACATGGAATCGCAGCCCACCACAAAATCGGCGCCCTGAGCCGGTCCGGGGGTAGCGGCCACATCGCGGGCTTTGGCCGCGGCCAACGCGAGCACCCCCTGGGAAGGACCCCCGTGCACTCGCGCGAGCAGCGCATCTTCATCCACGTGCGATACCTGCACCAGCGGCTCCACGCCCGCGGCCCGCAAGGTGGCCAGGCGGGCCGGAGACTGGCTGGCAAGAGCCAGGGTCAGGGAGGGCAGCGCGGGCATATGCGTTGCAGGTGTGTGCCCGGCGGAGGTGTGCCCCGCGGGCGTGCGCCCAGCCGCGGGCGTGTGCGCCGCGCCGCCCCCGTTATGAGTCATCGGCATAGGAAGGACCGGCCTAGCGCGAAAGCTCGCTGCGCAGCACGTCCAGGCCCACCCCGCCCAGGCGCAGAGCCTTCATATGCCACGCTTTGAGGTCAAAGCCGGCACCCGCGCGGGACCGGGCTTCTTCACGCAGCTCCTTCCAGATCCGCGCCCCCACCTTGTAGGCGCTGGCCTGCCCGGGCCAGCCGAGGTAGCGGTCCAGCTCGTAGGAAAGGAAGGACTGTTCCATAGCCACATTCGCGCGCAGGAAACGCCAGGCGGCGTCGTGATCCCAGACGCCGGTGCCGAACTGCCCGCCGGCCACCTTCCCGGCATCCTTACCCAGATGCACGCCCATATCCACCACGATGCGGGCCGCGCGCAGCCGCTCGGAATCAAGCACGCCCATGCGGTCACCCGGATCCTCGTGGAAACCGAGCTCGGCCATGAGGGCTTCGGCGTAGAGCGCCCAGCCTTCCCCGTGCCCGGAGACCCAATAGGCCTGACGGCGCCACGCATTGAGCTGATCCTTGAGGTAGACGGCCAAGCCCAGCTGGAGGTGGTGACCCGGTACGCCTTCGTGGTAGACCGTGGTCTTTTCCTGCCAGGTGTGGAATTCCGTGACGCCTTCCGGCACGGACCACCACATGCGGCCCGGCCGGGAAAAATCATCGGACGGGCCGGTGTAGTAGATACCGCCCGAATTCGAGGGCGCGATCATGCATTCGATGGTGCGCATCGCCTCGGGAATATCGAAGTAGTGCGTGGCAGCGGCCATGGCATCATCGGCGGTGTGCTGCATCCAGGAGCGCAATTCCTCCACGCCGTGCAGGGTGTAGCGTTCTTCCTGATCGAGGCGGGTGAGGGCCTCGTTGACGCTCACGCCCTCCCCGTACAGCTCGCGCGCAATGGCTTGCTGTTCCGCGTCGATTCGCTCCAGTTCGTGGATACCCCACTCGTATGTTTCATCCAGATCGACGACGGCGCCCAGGAATTCGCGCGAATGCAGCGCGTAACGATCCCGGCCCACCGCATCATTTTCGGTAGCCCCCGGGAGGAGACCCCGCAGGGTTTCGGCCAGTTCTCCGTAGGCCGCGCGGGCCCGGGCAGCACCTTTCTCCAAAGCGTCGGCAAGTCCCGGGGCTGTGGCCGCCCCGCGCTGGGCTAGCCCCGCGAAGCTCCCCGAATCGGAGGCGGCACCGAGGGCCTGCTCCAGGCAGCGCTCCACCTGCCGGGCCGCGAAAACAGGGCCGGACGCGGCCCGCTGCGCCAGGGATTCCCGATAGCCGGCCAGGGCCCGCGGCACATCGTTCAGGCGCGCCGCGATGGTTTCCCAATCGGAAGTACTGTCCTGGGGCATCACGTCAAAAACATCGCGAATCCCCTGGAGCGGGGATTCAATAACATTGAGCTTGCCGACTTCTTCACCCGCCTCATACAGCTCAATTTCCAGGCCGAGGCGATCGCGCAGGCCTGCGGCGGTCACCCGATCCGTGACGTCCTGCTCTTCAAGGTGATCCAGGGCGGCCAAGGTTTCCCGCACGTTATCCATATGCGCGGCAATCCCGGCGGGGGAGTAATCATCAAGCTTGGTTTCTGGGGCACCGGGCAGGCCGGTGAACGTCACCGTTTCGGGTGAGCTATCCAGGACGCGCTGGAAATAGCGGTCCGCGAGGGCATCAATATCTGTGTGTTCTCGTTTATTCTCCACTGCTCCAGAATAGCCCGCGGCTACCGCGCACTCCACTCCCAGCAAAATCCCTGGATGAAAACATGGACGTGAGTGTCAAGGATGACTAGTATACTGTGATGGAAGGCACTTTATTTATGGCCGGCGGTTGGCGCTCCCTGTTCTCCTCACCTGAGGCGGCGCCGCGCCGGTGGTGAACAGCTAAGGGAAGGGGCTAGTGTGGCTGAGCAATTCGCTAGCGCGCCGCGCCCCTCACCCTATCCCGAAAAATTGCGCGGAGTAGGCGATGGTGGTGCGCGCAAACATTCCGGTATCGGCCCGGCCATGAGCCCGGACCTCATCGCTTACCTCCTCGGGGGTGGCGTCCAGCCCGCTGAAAGCGCGGAGCTCAGCGCGGATGATATGGCCCAGTTGCGGCGTAACACCGCTGCGGATTTGCCTCTTGGCCCGGAATCCGGAGTGCCCCGCCCCGGGCATGCCGCACGTATGGAAGCCCCGGTAGATCGTAATTTCGTGCCTAGCCGGGAAACAGCGGCCCGCACCTCGCAGCGCTCGCGGGCCTGCAGCCCCGCGCCTGATGGCCCGCGGCCGGGCAGCGCTCAGGCGCCAGAATCTGCCGCGCCAGCGGTACCGGCGTCGTACCACTACGCACCCCCGCGTCAGCCGCAGGCCACGGCGGATACGGAAGCCACCACGTTCTCCGCCTATATGGAACACCTCGAGGGCGGGCTACCGCGCTATACCTTGCGCCAGGCCGCGGAGCTTACCAATATGGACACGGAAGGCGTGCGGCGTTTTTGGCTGGCGCTCGGTTTCCCCACCATCGTGGATGAAGATAATGAACGCGTTTTTACGGACGGGGATATTACCGCGATGCGGGCGATGGCGGAATCGCTCGGGGAATCCCCGCTGACGGAATCGGCCCTTACATCGCTGCTGCGCGCCAGTGCCCACAATGTGGATCGCATGCTGCAATGGCATGTGGAAACCTTGCTTGAACTGGCCGAAACTACGGGTGGGCTCGGGCCGGTGGATGCGCGGCGCTGGGTGCTTGATCATTTCGCGGATATTGAAGAATTCTTGCGGCGTACCGCAGCGTATACCTGGTCGCGGCAGGCCGCCGCGCTGCTGCGCCATACCGAGGCGGAAATCGCCCATATTAATGAGGATGACGCCATCCCGCAGATTCCGCGCGCGGTGGGTTTTATCGATATTGTGTCCTTCACGAACCGGACCGAGCGGATGACCTCGCGTCAGTTCATGGAATTTATTGAGCGTTTTGATTACACCTGCCGGGCCGTCATTACCGGTGGGGGTGGGCGCGTGGTTAAATCCATGGGCGATGCTTTCCTCTTTATTGCGGACGATATCGTTACGGGTGCGGATATTGTGTGCGATGTGACCCAAGCCCTGCGCGATACCCCGGAGATTCCGGCGGTGCGGGCCTCCCTCACCTGGGGGCCGGTACTGGGGCGTTTCGGTGATGTTTTCGGGCCGTCGGTGAATATGGCCTCCCGGCTGGCAGATGTGGCCTCCCCGGGTACGGTTCTTACCTCGCGTCCGGTGGCGACCGCGCTCAAAGCGGTAGGGGAGAATCGCTTCACCACGATCTCAGTGGGAACCCCTACCCTCCAGGGACTAGGTGCCACCGAGGTGCTGGAGCTGCGCCGCCTCCGTGCGCATTAAGAACGGGTGCTTTCGCGTGTATCGAGAAAGCCGCTCCCAGGCTGGCTTACGCCCGTTTCACGCCCCGGGGCACAGGCCCTGAGTGAAAAAAGAAAATAGCTTAGACTTTCAGTGTGACTACTTTGCTTCTTGTTGAGGATGATGCCGCTATTTCCGGACCGCTGGCCCGCGCGCTCGGGCGGGAAGGGTACACCGTGAACCTGGTTGCTACCGGGCGGGATGCGCTGGACCAGCTCACCAACGGGGTCGATATTATGGTCCTGGACCTCGGTCTGCCGGATATGGATGGCCTCGAGGTAGCGCGGCAGGCTCGCGGGGAGGGCTATACTTTCCCCATTCTCATTCTTACCGCACGCACCGAAGAAGTGGATATGGTGGTGGGCTTGGATAGCGGGGCGGATGATTACGTCACGAAGCCTTTCCGGCTCGCGGAGCTGCTGGCTCGGGTGCGGGCGTTGCTGCGGCGTACCGAGCAGGGCAATGACCATCTCAATGCCCAAGATATTTCGGTGGATACCGGGGCGCGCCGGGCGCTACGCGAGGGAGTGGAGCTGCCACTCACCGCTAAAGAATTTGATTTGCTTACCGCGCTGATTCGCAGGGCGGGGGATGCCGTGTCACGTGAGCTGCTGCTCAGTGAAGTGTGGGGGGATGAAAACGGTTCCTCCTCGAAGAAACTTGATATGCATATTTCGTGGTTGCGCCGTAAATTGGGCGACGACGTTGACAGTCCTCGCTATATCTCCACGGTGCGGGGACTGGGCTTCCGTTTCGAGACTCACTAAGAAGAACCGATGCGCGCACGTTCTTTGCGGATGACGATCCGCACCGCGCTGGCGGCTATTTTACTGGTCGGGATTCCCGCGCTGGTGATGGGCGGGGTGACGATCCCGCGCAATGCCCTTGATGAGGGGCGGGCCCGGCGGGATATGGTGCTCTTCTTAGGGGCGGAAATCCTGGCGATTATCGTAGCTATTTTGGTGGCGGTGGGGATCGCCATGCGGGTCTCGCGCCGCATTTCCGCGCCGCTTATCTACCTGGCTGCCGCTGCCGAACAGCTGGGAGCGGGAACCACCCGCCCGCAAATGGCGCCCTCGGGAATTGAAGAAATTGACCTGGTTTTTGAGGAGATCGCGCGCGCCGCGGATCGTATGGCCGGCAGGCTTTCCGCTGAACGACAATTCGCGGCCGATGCCTCCCACCAGCTACGCACTCCGCTCACCTCGCTATCCATGCGTCTGGAGGAAATCCAGTACCTCAGCAAGGATCCGGACGTTAAAGAAGAAGCTACGCGTTGCCTGGAACAGGTGGAACGCCTGACCGGGGTGGTGACCGATCTGCTTCACGCCTCGCGTGCTCAGGAAAGTGCCACGGAGGCGGTGGCGTTGCAACCCATTTTTGCCCAGCAGGGTGTGGAGTGGGAGCGGGCTTTCGCGGCGGCAGGCCGGAAAGTGGTCTTCACGGTGGGCGAGCACGGCCCGGTGCTCTCTGATCCCGGGGCGCTCTCCCAAATCATTGCCACGTGCGTGGAAAACTCGCTGAAATACGGGGCAGGGACGACGGCGGTTACCTCGCGCCCAGCCGGCCGGGGCGTCATTATCGATATTAGTGACGAGGGAGAGGGAGTCGCTCCCGAATTCGTGGAAGCTATTTTCACCCAGGGATTTTCCCTGGGCGGGTCCACCGGATTCGGCCTGCCGCTCGCCCGCCAACTAGCCGAACGCAATGGCGGGCGGCTGGAATTATCCCAGGCGCGGCCTCCTGTTTTTTCGGTGGTCCTTGCCGCGCTCCCGGCTGCTCTTGACCCGGCGAAGGTTTTCCCCGCGGGTGGCGAAATTTCGGTGGGTGCCCGCAGACGGCGCTTCTAACAAAGGCGTGCTGCGGAGGAAAACGCCACCGGGCTCCTCGGCCGCCGGATAACGGCGCTATTCGCGCACCCGGAACACCACGTAGCGGTAGAGCACGTAGCGGCAGGCGGTGCCCAAAATCAACCCCACCACATTGGAAGAAATATTATCGGCCAGCTGGGAACGCATATCCAGCACGTAGCGGGAGAACCACAAGCAGCCCAGCTCAATCGCCATGCCACACAGATTCACCGCCACGAATTGCAGAAACTCTCGCATTTTCTCCGCGGAGCGTTGGCTGCGGAACGTCCACAAGCGGTTAGCCACCCAGGAGAAAATCACGGACAGCGTGACGGATATGACTTTCGCCGTCATGGATTGGTCCCCCGGCAGCCGCACCAGTCCGGTGTGAGCCAGCAGATTAAAAATACCCACATTGACGATATAGGCACCCAGCCCCACCGTGCAGAACTGCAGGAATTCCACGAGCCACTGCCGGAAGCTCTGCCCTTTGAGTAAACGGCGCAGCAATTTCTCCACCCGGGCGCGGCTGGAGGAACGAGGTTCTGGTGTTGGTTCTGGTACTGGGGCAGTCATCGCGCTGAGACTATCACGCTTTAGAAACTGGGAAGCATATCAGCCGGAGTCAGGTTCCCCTCGCGCATTTTCCGGAAGAATTCCGGGGTACGCTGCGGATCGAGGAGCACATTAGACTGCCCATTGGCACGGTAATCAAGATCGGCGATGGGGGGAACTCCGGCCAGACCTCCTTCGCCCAGCACGCTCCCGAGCGCCAGCCCGGCCCGTCCCACGTTGTACAGCGACGTATCGCGATCTACCGTGAGGATGGAGCCGGCGGTGCCGACCATGCGCCGCTGCAGCGGGAAATCCACCAGCGTTGCCGGGGTCTTGAGCTTGCCGATCAGGGACGACACCACCTGGCGCTGCCGGTTGGTACGCCCGAGATCACCCAGCGGATCAGATTTGCGCATTCGCGCGAAAGCGAGGGCCTGAGCGCCATTCGTTTCGTGGCAGCCAGCTTCCCAGACCATGCCCGAGTCCGCGTCGTCTACGTCGTCGTCGTAACACAGGCGCACCCCGCCGGCCGCGTCCACAATCTGCTGCACCCCGGCCATGGAAATCTGGATATAGTGATCCACGGTCATCCCGGAAAGTTCCTCCACCGTTTCTACCAGGAGCCGCGGCCCGCCCAAAGCGAAGGAAGAATTGAGCTTCTGTTCGCCCTCCCCTGGAACATTCACGTAGGAATCACGCGGGAGGGAGACCAGCGCGGGTGCCCCGGATTCGGGAACGTGGAGCAACATAATGGTATCCGCGCGCTCACCCTCGGTCGGGTCATCAATCCCGTCCGCTTCGCGCACATCCGAACCCACAATCAGGTACGTGGTGCCGCTTGTTGCCGCGGCCCCGCTCAGCGCATCCATTCGGGTCAGCTTGGAATTGCCGTAAAAGAACAGATAGGTGGGCCAGGCCACCGCAAGAATAAGAAGAAGAACGACGACGCCAGCAACCCAGCGCCACGGATGGCGGCGCCGGGTGCGCCCGGCAGGTGCACCCATCCCGGGCATATCCGGTACCGGATGACGATCAGCCCCGCTATGCGGGTAGGGGGCAGCCGGCGCGGCCTGCGCGGCGGGGCGGACGGCCGGGTAGGACGCTGCGGGCGGGTAGGAAGGTGCCTGCTCGAAGGATTTTGCCGGAGGAGCGGATGCCACCTGGCGTTGCGGAGCAAAGCTCGGGGGCTGCACGGGTGCGGGCCGGCGCGGAGCCCCGGCGGCGCGGGTAGAGCCGGGAATATCAGCGAATTGTTCGCGCGCTTCGGGTGGCGTAGCGCGGCCCCGTCCCACCGGCTGCGCGCCCTGCGAGGAGGGGCGCGGAAGCCTGCGCTTGGGTGGGAACGACGGTGGTGGGGTAGCCCCATGGAAACGGTTCATACTCAGGGAATCGCATTCTCTCGGGTGCATACGGGCGCTGATTCGGCGGTTCGGGCGGTTGTGGGAGCCTGAGAGGCCGGCGTGTCGCTATCCGGCTCCGGTGCTGCGGGTGTGCTTTCGGATGAGGTGGCGGCTTCGGTATCACCAGTGGTGGTGGATTCCGCGGCGCTCGAAGCTCCCTCAGCGTCACTGCCGGTGCTGGGTATGCCGCTAGCGGCGGTACTGGGAAGAGCATCCGGGCTGCCTTCCGGTGGCAAGCCAACGAAAACGCCGTCGGCATTCTTCTCCGCACGTACTGGAACGTCGCGGCGTAGTGCCTCCCACACGTAATCGGCGGAATCGGTGGCGACCACGCGGTTACCAGCCCAGGCGAAAGGCATGGTCCAGAAGCGGATATTGGCCGGATCGAGGGAGCGCAGCGAATTTGCCAGGCCCACAATATTGCTGATGGAGCCGATCTCCTGGGAGGTTTGCAGGGACTGGGTCGCGGCGTCGAGCAGGCGCATGAGGCGGCCGAAATCGGTGAGGAGATTGGAGCGCAGGGCCTCGGCTGCCACCGCGCTCACCAATTCGTGCTGGCGGCCGATACGGGAAATATCCGAGCCGTCTCCCACGCTGTAGCGGGCCCGAGCCAGGGCCAGGGCCTGCGTGCCGTTGAGGAGGCGGCAGCCGGAAGTAATATCGAGGCCGGCGCGCTCGTCGTACAGATCATCCGCGAAGTACATGGGAACCCCGCCCAGGGCATCCACGGTGGAAATAAAGGAAGCAAAATCCACCACGATATAACCGTTGAAAGTAATGCCGGTCATCTTGTGGAGAGTGGTCATGGTGCAGGCCGCCGCGCTGGCCACGTCCCCGTACTGGCCGCCAATGGCGAAAGCGGAGTTGAACATGGTTTCGGGAGCGGGGCGGGTGGTAACCGTTTCCGAACCACCGGAAGAAGTGCGGATCGTGCAGGAAGGAATATCCACGAGGGTGTCGCGGGGCACGGACACAATATCCACGCGGCTGCGATCCGCGCTGATATGCATGATCATGGTGGTATCCGCGCGCATCCCCCCGACTTCGCCAGACTCTCCGGCGTTATCAATATCGGAATCCCCGCTGCGTACATCCGAACCAAGAATGAGGATATTGAGCGGGCGGCCCGCGGAAGGATCCACCGGCTCCGCCGCGGCGGCGGAGGGAACCAGATCATCAATATCGGCCCGGGTGATATTCCCCTGGTAGCGCGCCCACGCGGACCACAGTGCCGTCCCGAAAGTCAGGAGGAGCGCGAGCAGCACAAGCAGCACGACCCGCCACCACGAAGAGGTGCGGCGGCCCCCGATCAGATGCGCCGCGGCGCGTGAGTTTTTTGCCACTACCTCATCATAGGGGTTCGGGTGCGTCGCCCGCTGGAAGAAGCGCCGCACTGCGGTGTTAAGCACGGTGGCGCGGGCGGGAGGCGCGTGGCTCGGCTAGGCTAGGACCATGCGCATTCGTGTCATCACCGTGGCTTTCAATCCCGGGGCGGAACTGGAAGCTTTTCTCGCCTCCCTCCCGGCGGCCCTGCATGAGGCCTACGAATGCGTCATTGTGGATAACGGTTCGGAGCACGCCGAAGTGGATCGGGTGGCCCGCGCCCACGGGGCCCGGGTGGTGCGCACCGGGGAAAATATCGGTTACGGGCGGGCCGCCAACCGCGGAGCCCAGGGTTTCACCGGCGAATGGCTGGCGGTGGCCAATCCCGATGTGGTCTTCACCCCCGGCTCCCTCGATGCGCTGGTGCGCGGGGCGGAAAGCTTCCCGCGGGCCGGCGCGCTCGGCCCGCTTATCCGTACTCCCGAAGGGGAGATTTACCCCTCGGCCCGTCAATTTCCGCGGATCGTTTCCGGGGTGGGGCACGCGCTACTCGGGAATATGTGGCCGAATAATCCCTTCTCCCGTTCCTACCGCTCCAATGCGGACGTCACCCGGGCTCACCCGGTGGACTGGCTTTCCGGCGCCTGCCTGCTGCTGCGGCGGGAGGCCTTCGAAGCCGTGGGTGGTTTCGATGATTCCTATTTCATGTTCTTCGAGGATGTGGCCCTGGGGGAGGCCCTGGCCCGGGCGAGCTGGCAATCGATTTTCCTGCCCGAAGCGGAAGTTATCCACTCCCAGGGGGCCTCCTGGAAAGACCAGCCGGCCGCCATGCTGCGCGAACATCACCGCAGCGCAGCGCACTATATTGATAGCGTCTACGCGCGCCCCTGGCAGGCGCCGCTGCGCTGGGCAATCCGGGGTGGGCTCGCGCTGCGGGCGCAGCTGCACGTGCGGGCAGCGCGCGCGGCGCGTCGTCGCTCTCACTAACTAAAACGTATTAAAATCAAGCCGGAGCTACGAGTGTCCGCGAGGCGGCTCCGCACCGTGCCCGGTGGCCTCAAGTGAATTACACCGATGTATTTTTATGAGGTTAAAGTAAATCGGAGTTAAGGGTGTGAAAGTTGGGACTTTTGCCGTAAGGTAAGTCTGGAAGCTGCCCGTATGAGTCCCCATCGTGGCGGACAGCGTGAACCGGAGGGAAAAATGACCAAACGTCGCGGTCTTGTTCTAGGAACCGTGCTGGCGCTCGCGAGTGCGGGCCTTGCCGTCCCGATTGTGGGCTACGCTTTCGCTGAGAACGATGATGCACAGGGTAGTATTGTTATTCCGCTCACCACGGAAGCGGGAGCCTTGACCACTACCGCCACCGCGCAGCTGGAGGAAACCGTGGAGAGCGCACTCGGTTCTGGCAAGGAAGCCGAGCCGCGCGAAGCGGCGCAACCCACCGAGGAAGCCGAAGCTACCCCGGAAGCGAGTGCCGCGCGCGCGGGCGGCGTCGTATCGCATGCGGTACGCACCAACGTGCTGCGCGCAGAAAATAGAGATGCAGAAAACGCGGACGCAGAAAAGGGAGCCACGGCGGGCACGGAGGCGGGAAACACCGTAACCGGTGGTGAACTGGCCGATAACTACGCCGTCTTCACCAGCCCGGTGCGGGTGGACGAACCCTTCGCGGTAGCGGGGCTGACCTGGAACCGCGGGGAGAGCCTCCCCGAGGGTGCCTCCATCGAAATGCGCACCCTGGACGGAGAACAGTGGTCAGACTGGTACGAAGTGGGTGAGGAATCCCAAACCGAGCGCGAACGGCCCGGAACGGAATACAACGTTTCAGGGGAGTCCACCGGGATTCAGGTGCGTATCACCCAGGGCGAGGGCCCGCTGCCGGCCGGCCTGCGCATCGATATTGCCTATACCGCTGAGGGTGACACCGTGGAGGTGGAGGAGGCCGAAACCGCGCCGATTCTACCTGAACGCGGCACCGAGACCGATCCGGTGGTCAATCCCGAAGAGGGCGAAGAAGAAATTCCAGCCCTGGGCGCCTCACTTTCCGCCGCGCGCGGCGGGGGCACCCTCGAGCAGGGCAGCGTGGTTGCGAGCGGCCTGCTGCCCACCGCCCGCGATTGGACCAACCGCATCGGTACCCGCGGGATCCATACCCGGGCCGATTGGGGCGCGGACCGTTCCCTCATGACATGGCCGGTCGAATATGCCACCTTCCAGGGTATGGTCATCCATCACACCGCCGGCTCGAATAATTACACTCAGGCCGGGGTACCGCGGGTTATCCGCGGAATTTACGCTTTCCACGCTGTCACCCGCGATTGGGGCGATATTGGCTACAACGTGATTGTCGATAAGTACGGCGGGAAATGGGAAGGGCGCTACGGCACCCTGCAATCCCAGGACGGAACCATGGCCATCGGCGCGCATGCCGCCGGGCGCAATACTGGCACCATGGGCGTGTCCGTGCTTGGCACCTTCACCGCGGATCACCGCCCCTCCCAAACCATTCTTAACACCCTCGCGGATGTGGCCGGCTGGAAATTCGCGCTAGCGGGCCTGGATCCGCGTGGCACCACCTCGCTGACCATTCCGCAGCGCAATAATTCGGCGCGCTACCGTTCCGGCGAGGCGATGCCGCGTATCGTGGGGCATCGCGATGTGGGCAATACTTCGTGCCCGGGCACGATCTACGATTCCATCGGCTCCATTCGCGAGAACGCGTACCGTATCTATACGCAATTGCGTTCCGGTGGTGGTACGACGCCGCAACCCGCGCCGCGCCCCACCCAACCACCGGCACCGCGCCCGCCCGCTCCGCCAGCTCCCGCGCCGAGCAATCCGCGCCCGTCCTCCACCGTGGCGCCTTTCCCGCCGCGTTTCTTCCTCGCTAACGGCTGGGGGCGCACCGCCGATATTGTGATGGATTACGGGCTGCGCGGGGATGAAATCCTCACCGGTGATTGGAACGGCGATGGGCGGGATACCCTAGCGATTCGCCGCTCCAATATTTTCCACGTGCGCGATAACCTCACCTCCGGGGTTGCCACCCGGGTCTTCAGCTTCGGGCGCGCCGGTGACGAAGTGTTCGTAGGCGACTGGGATGGCGACGGTGTGGATACCTTCGCGGTGCGGCGTGGGAACCTGCTCCTCGTGCGTAATTCCCTTACGTCCGGTCCGGCCGATGCGGTTTATTGCTTCGGTAACCCGGGGGATACCTGGCTGGTAGGTGACTGGAATGGGGACGGCGTGGATACCCTGGCGGTGCGGCGTGGAAACGTCTTTATCTTCACCGATAACCTGGCCACCAGCGCGGTTTCCGCAGAAATGGCATATGGAAACCCGGGTGACGAGGTGCTCGCCGCGAAAATTGAACCCCAGCGTTCCACCCTCGTGGTGCGCCGCGGGAATGTGTACGTGGTGCGCGGTCCGCTTAGCGGCCCGGAAGTAGTAGAAGATGTGACGTACGGGCGCCACAGCGATATGGTCATCTTCGGTGATTGGGATGGCCAGGGTGGCCAGACGCTCGGGGTGGTGCGCTCGCGCTAAAGCGAGAGCGTCATGCCCTATTCAAGATACGGGCCGGGGAAGCTTCGGTGTGAAGCAAATATCCCCGGCCCGTACGTATATTACGTAGATACCGTGCGCGCCATGATGCCCGTGCGCGCTAGTCCCGCCCAAAAATATCGCGGGTGAGCACCGGCGTGGACGTTTCCGGCATGGTGCCATCCAGACGGTTCGTGATAATCACATCCGCGCGATCCTGGAATTCCTCCCAGGAGTCCAGCACCGAGATATCCCCGAGGGCGCCCGGCTTCAACGCCGGATCGTAAACGAGCACCTCCACACCTCGCGCGTGTAACTGCGCCGCGAGGCTGAGGGCGGCCGAAGCCCGGTGATTATCCGAGCCCGATTTCATGGCTACCTTGTAGATCCCCACCGTGGCGTAGCCAGCCCCGGCTAGGCGGTTAGCCAGGAATCCAATCCGGGTTTCATTGGATTCCACAATCGCGGACATGAGATTTTCGGGCACGCCTTCGAAATCCGCGCGTAATTCTTTGGTGTCCTTGGGCAGGCAGTAGCCACCGTAGCCGAAAGAAGGATTATTGTAATGATCCCCGATGCGGGGATCGAGGCCCACCCCGCGAATAATCTCCGCGGCGTTGAGGGAGCGCGCCATCGCGAAAGAGTCCAGCTCGTTGAAATAAGCGACACGCATAGCCAGATAGGTATTGGAGAAGAGCTTAATCGCTTCGGCTTCCCGGGTTCCCACCTGGATAATCGGGACGTCGCGGGCTTCAGCACCCTCACTCAGCAACTGGGCGAAGTGGGCGGCTGCGGCGTCGTCGCCCGAAACAACAATGCGTGAAGGGTTGAGATTATCTTGCAGTGCCTTGCCCTCGCGCAAAAACTCCGGGGAAAAGACGATGCGCAGCTGCGGGAACGTTTCTTGCATCCGCGCGGTAAAACCGATGGGGATCGTGGATTTAATGACGACGACGGCACCGGGATTCGCCTCAGCTACCTGCGCAATTGCACTTTCAACAGAGGCCGTATCGAAGGCATTGGTCTCCGTATCGTAATCGGTGGGCGTGGCAATGACGGCGTAGTCAGCACCCGCGAGGGCCTCAATATTCGAGGTGGTAGCACGCAGCGAAAGAGGCTTGGTGGCGAGGAACTCTTCGATTTTCGCATCCTGGATCGGGGAGGTGCACGCGTTAATCGCATCCACTTTCGCGGGATTAACATCCGATCCGACAACATCGTGGTGTTGGGCAAGAAGGACGGCGTTGGCCAAGCCCACGTAGCCCAGCCCGATCACAGCAATCTGCATGATGCTCCTAGCTCTTGGGTTGCGTTCAGTATAGCCGGCCCGCTGCGCGGCGGGCCGGTGGGACACGGAGAAGAAGACCGAGGACAGGCTTCCACGAACAGCGCTACCCCGCTCGCGATCCCGGTGGCACTCAAGGTGCCTGCCGGAGAAGTGCGAGCGGGGCAGCGATAAGGGCGATGCGTTGCGGGTACGCCAGGGCAGTGCCCGATGGACCGAAACGCGGCGCTTTAGTGGCCGGTCTTGGCGTACTTGGCCTCCACGGCTTCCTTCTGCGGGCGCCACCACTCTTCATTGGCCTTGTACCATTCCACGGTGTCATGCAGACCCGCCGCGAAGTCCTTGAACTTGGGCTGCCAGCCGGTTTCCTCCACCAGCTTGGAATTATCAATGGCGTAGCGCTGATCGTGGCCCGGGCGGTCATTCACATGATCGAAGTCATCGGGTTCGCGGCCGAACTCCTGGAGAATCATCTTGACGACCTCAAGGTTATTCTTTTCGCCATCCGCGCCGATGAGGTAGGTTTCCCCGATCCGGCCCTTATTGATGATCTCCCATACCGCCACGTTGTGATCGCGTACGTGAATCCAATCGCGCACCTGGAGACCGGTGCCGTAGATCCGCGGGCGGATGCCATCCAGAAGGTTGGTAACGGTACGCGGAATGAACTTCTCCACGTGCTGATAGGGGCCGTAATTATTCGAGCAATTGGAGATGGTGGCTTCCACCCCGAAAGAACGCACCCAGGCGCGTACCAGCAGGTCCGAGCCGGCCTTGGAAGCCGAATACGGGGAGGACGCGATATAGGGATCGCCATCCTGGAAGCGGCGCGGTTCGTCAATCTCCAGGTCCCCGTATACTTCGTCGGTGGAAATATGGTGGAGGCGTACCCCGTGGCGCCGTACCGCTTCCAGAATTGTGTAGGTACCCACCAGGTTGGAGCGGATGAAGGGGGAGGGATCAACGAGCGAGTTATCGTTATGGGATTCCGCCGCGAAATTCACCACCAGATCGCAGTCTTTGACCAGGGGATCAACGGTATCCATATCCGCAATATCGCCCTGGACCAGGGTGACGCGGTCCAGGCCCTCAATGGACTTGGGATTACCCGCGTACGTGAGTTTATCCAGGACGACAACTTCGGCATCAGGATAATCCTCGACAGTTTGGTGAACGAAATTCGCGCCAATAAATCCGGCACCGCCGGTAACCAGGACACGCATATTATTCCTTTCGTGGGTCAGTTCCTGGCTAATTCTACCCGGAACTGCGGGGTGAAGAGTCAGCTCATCGCGCCGTGCCCACATTTTCAACGGGGGTGCGACACCGGCAAGCACTACTATTGTGACGCGCGAAGGGTTTAAGCTGGAGCTATCCGTCCACGCACCGCGGCCTGGATCCTGCACCACTCCGGGGCGCGAACAACCCGAGGAGGTTCTTTTGGAGAGGTATTCGCGCACGCGTACCCGCGCCACCGGGTTCATTGGTGTCACCGCAGTGCTGTCACTGATTGCTACCTTGCTGGGGCTCATGCCGGCAGCGCAGGGTGCGCCCGCTCTGGACGAGGGTGCCGGGAACTACTATTTCTTCAAAAACTCTCTCACCTCGGGTCCGGCCGATGTGGAGATGTCGTACGGGAGGCATACGGATGTGGTGTTTTCCGGGGATTGGAATGGCGATGGCCGAGACACCCTCGGCGTGAACCGCGGCTCCGATTTCTATATGAAAAACAGCTTCGTGTCCGGGGACGCGGATATCCACTTTAAATTCGGGCTGCCCACCGATCAATTCCTTATCGGCAATTGGGATGCGGTCGTGGGCGATACGGTTCTTATTCGTCGCGGTAATACGTATTTCGTGCGCAATGAGCTCACCACCGGAGGCGGGGAACATACTTTTACCTTCGGTCAGCCCGATGATGAAGTGATCGCGGGGGATTGGAATGGCGACGGCACCGATACCCTCGCTATTCGGCGCGGCAATATGTTCTACGTCAGCAATGTGCTCGACGATGATGAGAATTTCACGGTTTTCTCCTTCGGGCGCCACGGGGATACCGTTCTGGTCGGTGACTGGGATGGCGATGGTATCGATAGTTTCGCGGTGCGCCGCGGCAATATGTACTACGTCAATAATTCCACTGTTTCCGGTGGGGATGCTTCCACGGAATTCTCGTACGGGCGGCACGGGGATACCGTTCTGGTGGGCGATTGGGATCGGGACGGGGTGGATACTCTGGCGGTACGCCGCGATTACGTACCGCAGGCTCCCAATAGCCAACGCCCGCCCAACCTTGGTCCCAATTCCGGCGGTTACCCCATTCTGGTCTATGGAACGCTACGCCAGGGGGAAGAAGCTGCCTACGTTGTTAATGATTATTCCGGTATCAAAGAAAGCTCCGTGCCGGATTATGAACTGTGGATCACCGGCCCGCGGTGGAACCCGTGGCCCTGGGCTCTTCCCGGCCCGCGCGGGCTACGCGGTGACCTCCTGCAGTATGGGCCGTGGAATTATGACGCCAAAGTGGCGCAAATGGATGATTGGGAAGGTTATGTTCCGGGTAAGAACCCTGCCTATATGAATTACACGCGTGACCTCGTCACCACGGTGGACGGGCCGGCGTGGATGTACGTGGCAACAAAATGGCGGCAGGATTTCGCGCGGCGCTGGGGCTACGTGGTACCCCACGGTGATTTCCACCGCTTCTAAGAACGCGTGGCGAGAAAAAGGAAAAATAACGAGATGATGCACAGTAGTCACACCACACAGGCTGCACTCTCACAACCCGCGCCCTCGTTCGGGCGGGGAACCCGCGTGAGTCGGTGGACCGTGGGAAGCGTACTCGCGGGGCTGAGCCTAGCCGGGATTATGGCACTAGGTGGCTGCGCGAGCACCGCGGTGGGTGATCCAGATCCGGTCACCCCGATTCCGGTGGCGAGCGCGGCTCCCGGCGGCGGAGCAGCCAGCGGGAACGGCACCGGGACCATGCAGGAACGTGCCGCGGTCACGGCCGGTTCGGAAGGCGGCCGCCCGGTTACGGTTGCGCCCAGCGGGGATGTGGAAGCTGAGCTTGGAGTGCCGGTAGGTCTTTCGGTCGACGGCGCCACTCGGGCGGCATTCACTCTGACAGTCACGGATATTACCCGGGCACAGGAGTGCCCCTCGCGCATCGCGGAGCCAGCTGTTTTCACTCCCAAGAACGGCACGTTCCTCGTGGTTGATCTCAGCGCGCAGATGGCAGCTGATTATGACGCCTACGACCCGGATGCTCCCTTCCTCACCCTGGATCGGGATGCTTTTTATCTCACGGACTTGGAGGGAAATATCCAGGAAGATAGCCACACGGTGCCATCTTACGGGTGTTATTCCACCGCGGAGCGGGTCACCCCCTTTATCAACCCGGGGGAAAGCGCGGCCGGTAAGGTGGTCCTGGAAACCTCCTTGGAGCACGGCTACCTGGTCTACAACCCCTGGGGAGTGCCGGGATCGGGGTG
The DNA here is from genome assembly GCF_051265215.1 of Actinotignum stranguriae. Lineage (NCBI taxonomy): Bacteria > Bacillati > Actinomycetota > Actinomycetes > Actinomycetales > Actinomycetaceae > Actinotignum > Actinotignum stranguriae. Next base: position 150,145 of record NZ_JBOZCJ010000001.1, on the reverse strand, counting down.
GCGCTGGGCTTTCTAAGCGCCGCTGCTAGTCCGTTGCAAACCGCTTTTCATCCGTTCCTAATCCGCGATGGCGTAGGTGCTGCGCACGTAGCGCAGGTAGATCTTGCGGTAGAGCGCCGGGCAGGTGCGCAGCAGGGCGGCTCCGGCTGCCAGCTGCGGGCGGGCCTGCGCGGTAGCGCGCAGCATGGGCAAGCTAATAGCATGCCGTGCCGCGCGCACAATATCCGCGGTGTCCTTCTCCGAACGCATGGCCGATTGCGCCAAAATCATCATGGCGAGGGTGCGGTACACCAAAAAAGCGGAAAGATTCTCCGGTTCTGCCATCCATTCCGGCCCGAGCTGTTCGGCAAGGAAACGTGCGGCATCCTCATATTCCTGCGGATCGGGAACGCGACCCCAGGTGAGGGATTGGGTGCCCACCACGTAATTGGCCAGGGCATCGGGAATCGAGGTGACCTGCCGGGCCCGGGAAAGCGCTATCGCGGCAACAACCTGATCCTCCCCGCGGTGAATATGCTCCGGGAAACGCAAGTTCTGGAACGTGGCGGCGGCGAAAAGTTTATCCCAGAGGAACGGGGTGAGGTTATCGGTGAGGAAGGCACGTACCGCATCCGGGCCTGCCAGGGTGCCGAGGAAACGGGAGTGTTCGGTGCGCGTCTGGCCATTGGAGAGGTGGATGGTGCGTCCGCAGCACACCACATCGGTACCGGGCGCGTTCTCCACTTCATGCAGCATCCGTTCCAGATAGGTGGGTTCCCAGTAATCGTCCCCGTCAAGGAAAGCGATATAGTCCCCGGACGCGCGCTCAAGGGCGGAATTCCGGGCCCCGGATACCCCGGTATTGTTCTCGTGGTAGATCACGGTGAGACGGGCATCGGCAAGTTCTTTTTCCAGGTCGCGCAGCACGCCGGCAGTGTTATCGGGGGAGTGATCATCCACAACGATGAGCTCCACATCGGGCATGGTTTGGCCCAGGACCGATACAACCGCGCGCCGAATAGTGTCCTCACCGCGGTAGGCGGGAGTGATAACGGATACCCGTGCCATGATTCCTCCTAGGTCAGCTCACGTAGTCTCCATGGTACCCGCGCGCAGTCCCGGTGCATCCCCCACGGCCCCGAAGGTCCCCACGTATCTCGGGCGCTATCGGGTGCGATACGGTGTTATCGAGTGTGATGTACCAGGCCGAGGATATGGCAGATGCTCCCTAGCAGCGGGCCCACCACCAGGGAGGCAACTGTGCGTGTTTCCAGGGAGAGCGGGAGGAGCATCAGGGCGACGGAGACCAGCAGGGCCGCGCACCATCCCAGAATATTGAGGCGGTGGTGATCGGCGGCTAGTGCCACCGCTCCGGTCAAGGTAAGAAGAGCCAGGCAGGCTGCGGCAAGAACCAGTAATCCCAAAGTAAGGGGAGTATTTGCATAAGCCGGCCCGAAGATAACCGCCATGAGCCATGGGCCGCACGCGGCAGCGGCCAGGGCACCAATCCCGCCAATTCCTCCCACAATAAAGGCCAGGCGCAGTAAATAGCCGCGAGTGCGCTCGGGGTGCTGGACGAAAACCGTGATCACCATGGACTGGAAAGCTACGAGGGGAAGCATGAGGGGCGCGCGGGTCACGGAGACCGCTTGGATCAGCGGAGCGGCCTGAGAGAACACCGCAGGTTCGGTGGTCAGGCTCATAAGGAGCGGAAAACCGTTAATGAGGAGCGCGCTTGCCCCGGTGGCGATCATGGCCAGTAGGAGGCGGCGCACCAAGCCCCGCGGCGCGATATTAATGCGGGTGCGTGCCAAAGCTCGCACGCCCGGCGCAGCGCTGAGCAGCAACCAGGTACCGCAGGCCAGCACGCAGGCGAGGGCGTAGAAGTGGAGGGTGAGACTGAGATATCCGGCTACCGCAATAAAGAGGAAACGCAGGGCCGGCTCCAGCGAGGTGAGAGTACCGAAAATTTTCCACTTCCCGCGCCCCGCGAAAACTCCGAGGAGCCCTAAATGCACGCTATTGAGGACTACCCCTAGTGCAATAAAAGCGATAAGGAGCGCGCGCCCGGAAAACCCGTGAAATACCCGCAGCCACAGCGGAGTCACGACGAGCACCAGGAGTGCGGCACATACACCTACCCCCGCGCAGATAAGAACCGGCGAGGTGCGGTAGCACGAAGCTGCGGCCGTGGAATCCACGCCCGTGCGGCTTTCTACGCGGTCACGATTTTCGGCACGTTCACAGCTCTCAACCCGGTCCCGGCGCACCGCCCGTGTCACCTCATTTTGGAGACCCGCCACAATCGCAATAATGGCGAACAGGGCAGCCCAGAACGTCAAAAATAGGGTGTTATCGGTAGGGGAGAGCGAACGCGCACTCACCACCGTAATAAAGAAACCGGAGAGTGCTCCGGAAGCACCGCCGAGGGCAACCGGCAGGGCAGCCCCGGCAGTTTCTGAGTTCTGGCCAGCGGCGGTGGACATCACGGATGGCCTTTCTCTTCGCAGGATTTCTTAAGTATAGGGTGCGCCCGTGCCATAATAGGCGCTAGTACAGATGGCGGCGAAACAGAAAGCGGCTTCGCCATAGAAAGGATCATGCCCGATGCGCCTCGATATCATGCTGCCCTTCTGGGGGAACCCGGACTACCTCTTCCAAACAGTGGAATCGGTCCTGGCCCAGGATAGTGATGAGTGGAAGCTCACCGTGGTGGATGATTGCTATCCCGATGAGAGCGTGCCGGAGTATTTTGCCAAGCTACATGATGAGCGCGTCACCTATATTCGTAACGAAACGAACCGGGGCATTACCGAAAACTACGAGACCTGCCTGAAGCTCGCCACCGCGGAATACATGATGTTCATGGGCTGCGATGACATGATGGAACCGAATTTTGTGTCCACCATCCAGGCCGCTATTGCCGCCCATCCCACCATCGATATTATTCAGCCCGGGGTGCGCCCCATTGACGCGCAGGGCACCGTTATTTCGCCCCTCGGGGACCGTATCAAAACCTCCCTGCGCAAGCGCTCCACACGTATGGGTAACGTTATTTCCGGGGAAGGTGCGGCCGCGGTACTCCTCACCGGGGACTGGCTCTATTGGCCCTCGCTCGTTTTCCGTACCGAGACTATTCGCGCCACTCCCTTCCGCCCCGGCTTCCCCCTCATCCAGGATCTCGCCATCGTTGTCGATATGCTGGCTGCCGGCGCCTCCCTGCTGGTAGAGCCGACGGTGTGCTTCCGATACCGCCGCCACGATTCTTCCGCCTCCGCCTCCAAGCTTCTGGACGGTACCCGCTTCGCCGGGGAACGGCGCTATTTTGCGCTCGCGGCCGCGGACATGAAAAAGCGCGGCTGGACGAAGGCCCAGCGGGCGGCCCAGCTGCACGCCACCTCGCGCCTTTACGCCGCCACTTTGCTGCCGCGGGCCCTCAAGGAACGCAGCGCTACCGGGGTACGTACCCTGCTGCGGCACCTGGTAGGCAAGTAGGCCCGGCGTCGTCGTTCTTGGTACGACGACGCACGCCCCGCAGCGCGCGTATTCGCGCCCACTAGCGCGCCGGCGCGCGCAACTCCCCGAAGGGATTCTTTTTGCCGCGCGAAGCCCGCATGGCCGGCCGTTCCACCAGGAACCAGGAGAATGCCGCGCCCAGGGCGGTGAGCACGAAAAGAACCGCGCAGAAAACGAGGTAGGGGGCTGCGGCTGCCAGCCCGAGGCGGGTGAGTAGCTGGGTGAGTGGGAATCCCCAAATGTAGATGCCGTAGCTGAAATCGTGGACTTGGAAGAGCCGCGGGGAGGGGAGTGTCTGCCCGATCCACAGCAGCAGGTAGGTGAGCAGCGGCGCGGAAATCTGCGGCCCGGAATGCGGGGCCACCACCATGATCGCCACGGCCGCAACCGTTGCACCCAGCGCACCCCAGGTGGTGAGGCTGAGGCGGTCTTTGGCCAGGAAGAGCAGGGAGCCACCGAAGAAGAACGGTAGCAAGCGCGAGAGCTGGTCGAGGGTGCCGTTCATCGTGCCCAGGTACACGGTGGCAGTGGGGAGGAAGACCCGCAGTGCGCAGGTGCCCAGGAAAATCACGGCCGTGGGCCAGATATGCCGCTTGAAGAAGGGGATGGTGAGCAGCGCGCCCACGATGAGGTAGCACACGAACTCGTAGTAGAGCGACCACAGCGAGCCGTTCCAGGCGATGGGATAGGGAACATTGTGGAGGGTATCCGCGATGCCCCACTGGTTCATGTAGAGGAAGAAATTGCCCAGGATATAGCTGATGGGAGTGGGGCCGGTGGTGAGGTAGCCGTCCAGGGTGCCATGATCGAGCAGATAGACAAACGGCGCGAGGAGGAAAGCTGTCACCACATTGATAAACAGAAAAGCCGGGAAAATCCGGACCACGCGGTTCTTGAGGTAGCGCCCCACATCCGAACGCAGGCGCGCAGCGGTAATGAGATACCCGGAAATCATAAAGAAACCGAAAACAGCCCAGGCGCCCACAGATTCACCGGGTGTGATCTCGAACTCCCCGACGAGCTGGGTTACCGGCCCCACGTGGTGGAAAAGTACCATCAGCGCAAAGACCAGCCGAATCAGATTCAGCGAGTTATTGCGGGGGTCAAGCCATGTGCGCATACGTTCCTTCGCGTGGTCCCATCGCGGCGGAGCGACGACGCCGCAGTTGCCGGGTCGTCGCCGCACGCCGCGCTGCGGTTATCGGGTTTAGAGATACTGGGTCTGGGTGTTAATCCAGGAAGCAAGGCGCGTGAAGCCTTCCTCCACGTCCACTTCGGCCTCGAATCCGAGGAGCTCGCGGGCTGGCTCCGGATCTGCCCAGGCGTGGCGTACGTCGCCGTGGCGCCACTGGCCGGTGATCTTCGGTTCGGGAGCCCCGTAAATCTTCGCGATAATCTGGGCGGCTTCGAGGATAGTGGTGTAGTGGCCCGCTCCGATATCTACGGAAACACCCGGGCATTTCTCAATTTCAATCATCTTAATGAGGGCGCGGGCCACATCATCAATAATGATGAAATCGCGGCGGATAAGGCCGTCTTCATACACGGAAATTTGCTGTTTATTGTAGGCAACCCGGCAGAAGAGGGACATGATTCCGGTGTAGGGATTGGAGGGCGTTTGGCCCGGGCCGTACACGTTTTGCAGGCGCACAATCCCGATCTCACAGCCGAAAGCATCGCCCCACATGCGCAGGAGCTGTTCCTGGGCAATCTTGGTAACCGCATACACCGAGGAAGGATGGGGCTCCACCAGGGCGGCATTCATGGCCACCGGCTCGGCCTCCGGGAAATCCCATTCTTCTTGTTCAAACATGGCCACGGTACGTGAACCGGGGTAGAACAGCTCACCGGCGTGCTCCCCGGACGTGTGCCGCCAGGCACCTTCGCCGTAGACCGCGCGCGAGGAGGCAAGAACAATGCGCTGCGGGATAACCTGGTGGCGCGCGAACGCATCAAGCATCGTGGTGGTGCCCACCACGTTCACGGAGGCGTGCCGGGTGGATTCGGTCAGGGACTGCCCGGTCCCGGTTTCTGCCGCCAGATGGACAACAACATCCGGGGTGAAGCGCTCCAGCAGGGCATCCCAGGCGGCCGGATCGGTCACATCGGCCTCGTAGAGCTCCACGCGCTTATCGAAGCCGGCCGTGGGCTGATGATCCGGGTGGATCTGCGGATGCAGATTATCGAAAGCGATAACCTGCTCGTGATGGTCGGCGAGGTACGTTGACATCGCCGCCCCAATAAAACCGGCACCACCGGTGACAAGAATGCGCATGGAAGTCCTTCCTTTATTTGATGCACATGAAGTTTACGCCTCGGCTGGGGGCGCCGCGCGTTCCGCGCGTAGCAAAGCTATTTCTTCAGCCAAACGCCGCCGGTCTTCTTCTAACCGGGAGACGGCGGTAGAGAGCTGGATCGTCACCATGAGCAGCACGACGCACGCGATCACCAGAATCATATTGGAGGCGCGTTTGAAACCGAGGGCTTGGGAAACGAGGAAAACAACCTGGGGCCAGATCGAAATCACGAGCAGGCCGATGCCAATAAGGAACCAGATATACACGTAGGTTTGTTTCATCCGCCGGGAACGCAGCAAGATAAACAGGTAGACGAGGAAGATGATGCTCGCGGCGATCGGCAAGAGGCGGTAGAGCACGTTATTGCCTTCCTTCGGTTCCGTCAAGATCTTTTTGGGCGGGGCGGGTAGAGGCTACCGCCATGGCGATAATACCGCGCAGCAGCAGGCGTGCGGCCTTGAGTGGGTTATGGGAGGGAGTGCCGCCCTGCCGCTCGCGCATCTCCACTCCCACCTGGGTGACACGCAGCCCAGCTTTGCTGGCGATAATAAGCGCTTCGATGGTATCGCCCAGGTATTCGGCCGGGAGTTCGTCGGCGAGTACCCCGATGGCTTTCCGGTTCGTGAGCTTGAAGCCGGAGGTGGTATCTGTAAGCCGGGTGTGGTGCACGCGGGAGAGCACCTTGGAGAGGAATCGCATGGCCCAGGCGCGTGGTCCGCGCACCCGATAGGAGCCACGTTCTGCAAAACGCGCCCCGATAACGATATCGGCACCGGTGGTATCCATCTGTTCGAGGAGGCGGGCGATATCTTCGGGGCGGTGCTGGCCATCGGCATCTACCTGCACGGCACGGTCAAAACCGTGGCGCCAGGCATACAGGTAGCCAGTGCGCATGGCCCCGCCCACCCCGAGGTTAATGGGCAAATTGAGGACAGTTGCGCCACCGGCCGCGGCCACCTGCGCGGTAGCATCCCGGGAACAATCGTTGATGACCACGAGGGATGCGTGCGGAGCTGCCTGGCGTAATTCGGTGAGAACCGCCGGCAGCGCCTCTTCTTCATTCCACGCCGGAATGAGGACGACGAGACGTGGGGGCCTGTCTTGCTCAGAAGTCATTCTTTGATTTTAGGCCATTTAAGCCCGGGCTTGAACGAGCGCTCGTGCTGTGTGCCCTATATGAGGGGTGGTACTTCGCGATAAGATAACGCGGCAAGTGAAACGTTGTCCATCTCAAGGAAATTCATGGTTGCAGCCACGCACGTAGATGTTCGGACGCCCCAGGCCGATTCGTCTTCTCAGCACTCTAAGCATCGGGCGGCTCTGGTATCGCGGCTGCGCAGAATCAGCGCCGGGCGCCCCTGGGTGGTGTGGTTAGCCGTCCTGGTGTTCTTCGGGATTCTGGGAGGGGCACTCAATCTTCATTTCATCACCACCAATCCACACCTTTCTCCTTTCGATGAATACGTCTACCTCGACGCGGTGGATAAAGCCGGGCGCGGGATTGTAGTACGCGATGGGATGACCACGGATTCCTATGCCCGTGAGGTGCTGGCCTGCCTCGGTTTCGGTTCCAACCCGGTCAGCTCGGCAACCATCGGGGTGTGCGGGGGAGATTTCCCCGAGGATAAGCTCCCCTTCGCCGGCTACACCACCGCCGGGGTGCATTCCCCGGTCTACTACTTCCTGACCGCGTGGCTGGCTAAGCCGTTTATGATGCTCGGGATGGGCTTGCTGGGCAGCGCTCGCCTCACCAGCGTGCTCTGGTTGGTGCTGGGGATGACGGTCCTTGCCTGGGGGATGCGCCGTATTGGTGCCACCTGGGCGATGGCACTTACGGTACCGCTCCTCATCACCTCGATGCCGACTTTCCGAACCACGAATTGCTATATCACCCCGGATGCGCTCAATCTCCTGGTGGGCACCCTCATTATTTTCGGAAGTATTTTCTACGCGCGCCGGCAATGGTCTCTCGGTTGGCTGCTCCTTATTGCCGCGGTGGCCTGCGTGGTGAAAATGCAAAATATTTTCGCGGTGGTGGCTGTCCTGATCTTCCTGGTGTGGTACCGGATACGGCCCGGGCACGGTTGGGGGAAGAAGGCTGCTGCTGATCCTGCTAGCTTGCCACGCTGGTGGGAAATTGGTGCTCTCGGGTCGGTTTCCGCGGTGGCCGGTGGGGCCTGGCTAGTTATTCGCCCTTTCATTACGGTGGCGCGCCCGGATATTGTGGTGGATCCTACCGGGGTGCTCGATGTGCGTCAGCTTCCCTATATGACCGATGATGCGCTTCAAATTATTTTCGCTGGTATTGGTGGGACGGCCCAGCAATACCCGAAATCTCCTTTCGCGAGCCTGGCGCTCTGGCTGGGAATTACCGCCATCGTGTGCGTGGCGTGGATCCTGGAACGTCACTCCACCCTGGAACAGCGTTTTAGCCAGGCAGCCGCGGTTTCCTTCCTTGGTATCGCTCCGGGGGTGGTGCTCGGTTTCAATATCCTTTCTGGCTCCCTCACCCTTATGCAGCACCGCTACGGGATGGTCCTTATCCCGCTCTTCTGCGCGGCGGCGGCCTGGATCAAGCTGCGCCACTCCGTGGCCTGGGGCCTGGCGCTGCTGACCGCGTGCATGTACGGCTACGCCCTCATTATTCCCTCGGCAACGTAGTGCGGCGCCGCAGCGCGTCGTGGAAACGTAGCAGCTTGCTCACAATGCTGCCGGTACGGTGATGCCCGCGGAACGCCAAGAGCGTCCGCGGGCATCCGTGCACCTGCCGCAGGTGGGCGGTGTACTAGATGTACTTGCGCAGCCGGGACTTCACCTTGGAGGCCAGCACCTTCGGGCCGCCGGTGCGCAGGTAATCCACCACGAGTTTGAGATCACGCACCGGGTTGAAACCCGGGTCGATAAAGCCAAGCATCGTTCCGGGTACATCGTCGCCGGTGCGGAAAGCCAGATCAGCGGCCCGGCGCGGCTGCCGGCAGAACTCCAGCAGCGGGGCGAGCGCCCGATCCCAGTGGAATTGCTGGGCGAAACCGGCAATATTCGCACGCGCGCGGGCCGCTGCGGCGTCGTCGTATAGCAGTGTTTCAAGCGCTGCGGCCAGGGCCTCCACATCGCGCGGGGGCACCGCAATGCCGATACCTTCGCTATCGAGGGCATTCCCGAAAGAATCCCCGCTGGTCGCCACGATCGGCAGTCCCGCCCATAGGTAATCGAGGATACGGGTGCGGAAAGAGAATTGGGTTTCCACGTGCTCGAAATGGGTGGAGACCCCCACGTTTGCGTCCAGCAGGTAGTTCTGGCGTTCGTGGTAGGGAACCCAGTCGTGGTTGAAGAAAACGTGGGTATTCATCAGGCCTAGCTCATCGGCCAACGCCACCGCTTCGGAGGCCACTCGCATGGCCGGCACCCCGGGATTGGGGTGTTTCATACCTAAGAAATAGAGCCGCACATCCGGGTGGGTGCGGGAAAGCTGGGCGACCGCGCGGATGAGGGAGAGCGGGTCGAACCAGTTGTAGACCCCGCCGCCCCACAGGATGACCTTGTCATCCATGCCGATACCGGGAACCTTCCCGCGGATGGCGTGTTCGGTTTGCCGGGGTGCTTCTTCACCCAGACCGAAAGGCGCAATATCGACGAGACTGCGCACATCCGCGTCGTCGGGCAAAACATTACGGTTGATGCGGCCCATGCTCGCCAGTTGCCCGAGCCAGAAGTTGCGCTGTTTATCCGAGGCACACAGGAATTTATCGGCGCGGGCCAGCTGCCGGTTGAGTACGCCGGTTACCCCGGTAATGGAGCGTTCGCGGCCCTCCGGGCCCTGGTCGCGGGCCTGTTCGAGCTGCTCGAGGTGCATGGGATCGTAGATATCGGCCACGATGATCTTTTCCGAGCTCATGAGCCACGGGGCGCTTTCCAGTAGGAAACCCTGGAAGATAATGACATCCGCCCAGTCGGTGCAGGCGCGCAGGGTATCGGTATCGCCATTGTGGATCTCGAAAGCTTGGGGTGCGACCTTTCCCACGCCGGCCGTGGAACACAACCGCACCGGGTGCTCGAGTGCCAGGCGAGTGCACATTTCCCAGGCGCGGATGGCCGGCCCGGCCATTTTCTCCCCGATGGGTTCACCGGTTACCACCAGCACCTTCGCCTGCCCGGAAAAACGCTTCGCGATCCCGAAGAAACGCGCCAGCACCTCGTGGAGGTCCAGGTAACGCGGCAGCGGATAGGCCGGCTCCATGGCATTACGCATGAGGGTAATAATCTCCGCATCGGACTTCTGGCGCCCGGCCTGGATTTCCCGGCGCGATTCCACGAGGGAAGGCAAAATATCGCGGAAATACGAGACCGCGTAGGGCGCGGTGGCCGCCATTTTCGTAATGGTGCCCTCAGCTGCGCGGTAAGAATCGGGGCCGCGGCGCTCCTCCACCTCGCTGCGTTCCGCGCTGCGCTCCAGGGCGAAAGCAAGGGCGGGAGCGAAAACAGTGCGGAGCAGATCATCGCCGAGATTCTTGTACAGGCAAGCCAGCGCATTGCGTTCCAGGAAGTACGTTTCCCGGAAATTCCCGAACTTCTTCATGGTGACGTGGTGGCGGTGGTAGGCCACCGACTCGGGCACGTAGCGCACATCGTATCCGGCGAGGTTGGCGCGCCAGCCGAAATCGGCATCCTCGTAGAACATGAAGTAGCGGTCATCGAAACCGCCCAGTTCCTCAAAAACGCGGCGCGGCACAAACATCGCGGCCCCGGTGGGGAAGAGCACATTCTTCGGGGTATCCCAGGCGCCGGTATCTTCACGCTCTGCCTCGCGCTTGTAGCCCATCCCGAACCACGTCATCGAGGAATCGACGAAATCGATTCTGTCGCCCTCCCAGGTGAGCACCTTGGAGGCCACGCAGCCCACCTTCGGGTCCGCCGCAATCGCCTCCACCGCGGCACGAATCCACTTCTTACCGGGCCGGGCATCATTATTGAGGAAAGCTACGATATCCCCGCGGGAATGCTCCACCCCAAAATTACAGCCCCCGGTGAAGCCCAGGTTGGCACCCGATTGCAGGACCTGGCAGTCAGGCAGCTCGGCGCGCAGGCGCTCGAAAGAACCATCCCCGGAATTATTATCGACGACGACGATCTCCAGATCCTGCGCCGGCCAATCACATTCACGCAGGTAGTGCGCGGCGGCAATCGTATCCTCCGCCCCGCGGAAATTGACAAGAATAACGGAAACAGAGGTCACTTGCGTTCTCCCTTGAGAGTGCTGGCCAGGCCGCGCAACGCGCGGCGTAGGTGGGGATGCTTGCGGGCACCGGGCTTGCCGGGCTCCTCGTACAATTGGGTGGTTTCCACCCGTTCATAGGCGTGGATGGGGGAGCGCAGCGCGGCGAGAGCCGCTGCAATACCGCCGTTTTCCTGAGCGACGAGGCTGGTGAGAGAGTGATCGTCGTCGTACGTATTCTGATCCAAGCGATAGTTCCCGGACAGAGCCCCGAGCACAAAATCACGCTGGGCGGTATCCGCGGTAATAACGCGGTCCGCAACACTGAGCGTTTCGTTGAGGACGCTAGCGTTCGCGCCCACGCTTTCCGTACCGGTGACCCCCACCCAATCGGTGCGGACCATCGCGGTGAGATTCGCGGTGGCGACATCGGCAATGACCACCCCGTGGTTCCCGCTCCACGGAACGGCACGGGCCGGAAGATTGAGAATATAGGTCACCGCGATTGTTTCGACGGCGCTGGCAAGAGTGCGACGGGCCGCTTGGAAGGGCGCGGTGGGATCGGCGCTGCGCTCGCTCAGCTCTTTGCTTTCCGGATCCCACAGGTAGAGCGGTTCGGGAATGTCAGCGGCGATCCGGGAGAAACGGGCACGGGCCGCGGTATCGGAACCGGCCACCGCGAAAGCGATACTCGGCTCATGATCGCGGCGGATATCCGCGAAAGCCGTTTCCAGGAAATCCCGTTCGGAGGTGGGGATCCCGGCGCTAGCCCAGACCCGGTCAAGGAACTCGGCCATATGGGGCAGGCGGCGATCCGGGATACGGGCAGCGGCAAGAGCCGCTTCATTCCGGCTTTCTAAGCCGGCCAGGGAGGCGCTCCAGTCGCGTACTACCTGGGCGCCGCTGAAGGTGGTGGAGGGGACGTGAAGTAAGGGCTCGGCATCGTTCCCGGGGCGGCGGGCAAGATCCAGGGCGGCGGTATCCACCCCGGAGCTGCGGAGCGGGTGATCGATAAGGGCGGTGACAAGCGGGGTGAGGAATTCCAGCTGGTAGGCCGGGGAAAGATTCTTCGTGAGGATACGCAGGTACTCCACGGTATCGAGATCGGGGGTTCCGGCTTCGAGGAGCGCGGTAGTGCGCAGCTCACCGGGTACTCCGGCGGCACTCAGGCGCCACTGGGCATCGACGGCCAGGGCCGGAAGCGAGAAGGCGGTATCGAGGCCGCCGCACAGGTGGAGCGCCCGCGAATCAAAAGTGTAGACCGGGGCGGGGGCGGCGAGGACACCGCGAGATTCGGATGTGTTCGGTTTGTCAGCAAGCGAGGCACACCACGCGGTATTGCGCCCCGGGGTGGCAAGGAGCTGAGCGAGAGCTGTTTTTGTAACAGCACCGGGAGTGGTGACCACTGCAGTCACCGTTTCTCCCGCGGTGAGATCCGCGCGCGGGGCGGGCTGGCCCGCAATGAGCTCCGCAACACGGTAGGGGAGGGCGCGCGCTAAAGCCGGCCCGGCTCCGGCGGGAACAAGAACACAAACACTCATGACTGCCTATCATCCTCCGCGGGGCGGCAAGCGCGGCTCGCGTAGCCGCGGCGGCTCCCGGGTGAAACTTACTTTCTCTATCGTACAAGGCGACGCGAGGTGGCGCTGACATCACGGGGCTGCGCGCGGCTCGGCCCGCAGCTGGGTAATATGAGACAGATAGGTGCATACGCGCGGCTCACCCGGGTGGGTAGTGAAGGGCGCGAATGCCGGCAGGAAAGGTCGGGTATGGCAGCAGAGCGCGAACGCGAGGTGAGCCCCGAAGCAGAAGCACGCTTCGAGAAACTCGTCGGCCAGGATCTCACGCGCGTGGCTATTGACACCGGGTTCTTCAGCGGATGGCGGGCGTCCGTCCGCGATATTTTCGACCATCGCCACCTCTTGGGCCTGCTCACCCGGCGTGAACTCAAGGCACGCTACAAGGATTCGGTGCTCGGGTACGTCTGGACCCTGGTCCGGCCCCTAATTAATCTGCTCATCTACTACTTCGCTATCGGCAAGGTTCTCGGAGCGGAACGTGCCATTCCTGATTTTGCTATTTACGTTTTCGCGGGCCTGACCGCCTGGGGGCTTTTTTCCCAGATCGTGGCGGCTTCCACCGGCGCGATCGTAAGTAATTCCGGGATTGTCAAAAAGGTGTATCTGCCGCGCGAAATCTTCCCACTCTCTGCGGCTGGCGCTGCCTTTGTGGACTTCCTCTCCCAGCTGGCCATTTTGGTATGCGGAGCCCTCATTATTCGCGGGGTGCCGTGGGGGAGTGCCATCATCTACTTCCCGCTCTCCCTGGCCGTGGTGGTGGTGTGGGCGGTGGCCTTCGGGCTGTTTCTCTCCGCAGCGAATGTGTACCTGCGGGATGTGCAATACCTCGTGGAAGTTATTCTCCTCATCGGTTTCTGGCTCACCCCCTCTGTCTATTCTTTCGCGATGATTGCCGGAGCCGCCCCCAGCTGGATGATTAACCTTTATCTCCTCAACCCCACCTCGGTGGCGGTTATGGGCTTCCAGCATTCCTTCTGGGCGGCCGGGCAGGATGCCCTGTTGCCCTCCCATCTCCTCACCCGCCTAGGAATTTTCCTTATCATTGGGCTGGTGTTGCTCTGGCTCGCACAGCGCTACTTCGCCCGCATGCAACGCAATTTCGCGCAGGAACTCTAAAGGAAAGGCGGGTCAAGGATTCTCATGTCGCGTCCCGACGTCATTCAAGTTGACGGAGTTTCGAAGAAATTCATCGTCCACAAAGATAAATCCCTCAAGGAACGCCTGGTCAATGCGGCGCGTTCGCGTACCCACGCGGAAGAATACTGGGCGCTCAAGAATGTTTCCTTCAGTGTGGCCGCTGGGGAATCAGTGGGTCTGGTGGGTGCGAACGGTTCGGGTAAATCCACCCTCCTCAAGGTGATCGGTGGGATCCTTACCCCCGATGCCGGGCAGGTCCGCACCCGCGGGCGCATGGCGGCTCTCCTCGAATTGGGGGCCGGTTTCCACCCGGACCTCACCGGTATGGAAAATATTTATCTCAACGCTTCTATCCTGGGCCTATCCGAAGCGGAAATCGACGCTCAACTCGATTCCATTATTGAGTTTTCCGGCATCCGGGATTTCATCCACACCCAGGTGAAGTTCTATTCCTCCGGGATGTACGTACGTTTGGCTTTCGCGGTGGCGGTGCATTCCGACCCGGATATCCTCCTCGTGGACGAAGTCCTCGCGGTGGGTGACGAACCTTTCCAAAAGAAATGCATGGAGAAAATTCGCCAATTCCAGCGCGAAGGGCGCTCTATTATTCTGGTGTCGCATTCCGCGGCGCAGGTGATCGAGGTGTGTGATCGCGCCGTCGTTCTGGATAAAGGTGCCATGGTCATGGTGGGGGATGTGCGCGATGCGATGTCCCGCCTCCACCAGGGCTACCAGGAACAAATGCTCGCCGAACTCGCGGAAAAGAACGGTGGGGTCCTCACCGCGGTGGATAGCCACCCGTGCAGTATTGACAACGCCGCGATTGTGGACGGGGTGCGTACCTCGGACGACGGGCTTTTCGTGCATATTTCCGGGGATACCATGCGTATTGCCTTCGATCTGGTGGCCCACGAGCCCATGCGCGATTACGGCGTGGTGGTGGAAATCACCACCATGAATGAGGGTACCCCGGTTTTCGGGATGTCCAGCCGTCGCCTCCAACTTCCCCTCCCCGCGGTGGATAGCGGCCACGCCACGATCATGGTGGTTCTCCCCGACCTGCATATTGGCGAGGGAGACTACATCGTCAATCTCGCGATTCTCAACAGCGCGGATATTGAAATTGAGCGGCGTAATAGCGTCGCGCTCTTTACCACCAAATCCGATGGGATGACCACGGGATTCGTCAAGACCTTCCCCGAAGTCTATGTTCATAATGTTAAGATCGAGGCGGGGAGCGGAACCCAGCAATAATACCGTTCGCGGCCACCACCGCTCCCGCGGATAGAGGGGAACCACGTGCCAGTTATCGATGCCCACCCACGCAGAGCTCCGCTCCGGTGGCGTACCCGCGGCTTAGCGGCCCTGGGCTCCCTCCTCTACTCCATCGCACTGTCCTTTATTTACGGCGTGAACGCGTGGGCCATCGGTCCGGTGCATGCCTGGGTGGCCGACCTCGGGCGGCTGCAATGCGGAACTGAGTTTCCGCGCCTGTACCTGCAAGAAGGCCGCTGTCCGATCATCGGTTTCCCGGAGGGGACCGCCACGGTCAACGGCGGTGTTTTTAGCCGCGCGGCTACTTTCTTTGCATTAATATTTCCTGGCGACGCCGCAGCAGCGCTCTCTGCGTGGTATTTCATCTGGATCGTCCTGGCACTTGTGGGCGCGTACGGACTGTTCTACTGGCTCACCTCGCACCGCCTGATTGCCGGGATTGCGGCTGCGGTGTGGATGATCAACCCTTCCGTTATTGGCATGGGTAATTTTGGTACGACTTTCTGGGGTGCGCTACTCCTACCCGCCACTATCTACGTGGGCGTGGTGCTGCTGCGGTTCTGGCTGCGGCCACCCTGGTGGCGCCGGCTTCTCGCTTTGGCTGGCTGGTGCGGGGTTCTCACCTGGGCTGTTTTCCTTGATGGTTATTCTTTCGTCATGCTCGGTTTCACCGCCGGGGTGGTGGTTATTGTGTTACCGCTGCTGCGGGGGCGCAGCGGCCTGCGGGATGCCGGTTTGGGCTTTGCTTATATGGCGGTGGCGAGTGTTGTGGCTTTGCTGCTTTATTACCGCAGTGCGGGCGGTGCGCTGGCCGGTATGGGCACCGGCGAAGATTTCTTCCGTTCCATGGGCGTGGATGTAGCTACCACGATTATCCCCACCTCGAGCGTGTGGTGGGCCGATCTCCTCGGAGTCGGGCTGGATGCCGATCTGCTATGGGGAGACGGCACGAATGTACGCTGGAATTACATCGGTATTACGGCTTTGGTGCTGCTCGTTTGCGTGCTGGTATGGGCGCGCGGGTCACGCCGCTACGTGCTGCTCTGGACCTTTGTGGCACTGGTGGCCTTTGTTATTGCCTTGGGGCCCTCGCTGAAATGGTGGGAAATCCGCGGTCCCTTGACGCCGCCGATTCAGGTGACTGATTATCTTATGCCCCGCTCGGAGGCCTTGTGGACCTTCCCGTGGGCATCGCTCTACGAGGAGCTTCCCGGCCTTGATCTTATGCGGGCTATCTACCGCTGGATGCTGGTGGTTCGCCTGGCCCTGCTCGCGGCGCTCGCGAGCGGCATCAGCGCGCTGGTGCGCCGGGAAGCGCGAGGCAGCTGGCGGCGGGTGGCCTGCGGAATCGTGGCTGCGCTGGCGGTGCTGGCTTCCGCCCCGAACCTCGCGGGCTTGGCGGTAGGCTCCAGCGACCGGGCCGCCCATCTTGAGGCACTTATCGGTGAGATTCCAGAAAAACTTGATGCTGCCTTGCCGGACGATGCCGTGGTGGCTTTCAGTTCCCCGGTCTCGGGCGGTAATGATTTTCTGGCCGGGGTGATCGCGAGCGAATCTGACTTGGTCCTCTACAACACTTTCGGTGATAAAGACGTGGCCCGGGCTCGGGAAAACTGGACCCCGGAAATGCAGGACGTGATCGGCTCACACGCGAACTTTGGGCATTCGGTGTGGCAGGTGCTCTATACCGGGCAGGTGCAAGCGGTGGTCATCCCGAATTTTGATTTCCGCTGGGGAATCGAACAGGGATCCACGGATGCTTTCGCCGCGGAAGCGCAGGCGCTGCGTGAGCAGATTGCTTCCGACCCGCGCCTGCGGATAGAGCCTCACGCGGACTTCACCATCGTCACGCTGGCGGAATAGCTCACTGGCGCACCAGCAGCAGGCCGGTGTGCCAGTTGAACCAGCGGCACGATCAGGCGCGCGTGATCCCCGCGAAATCAAAGGCAGCCGCGAGGTCCTGGTGGAGGCGAGGCACGCCCATAATCTCCTGGATATGGCGCTCACCCGCGGTAGAGAGACGCTCCCACAGCTCATCATCACGCATACCGTCCACGATAGCCCGGGCAAATTCCTCCGGGCTATTGGCGATCAGCGCGGTGTGGCGGTCTTCCAAACCCATGCCTTCAGCTCCGATATCGGTGGTCACGATAGGAACGCCCCAGGAGAGAGATTCCCCAACCTTGCCCTTCACTCCGGCACCGTAGCGTAGCGGCGCGATGGAGAGCCGAGCCGGATTATAAACATCAGCTAAATCAGCGGCGTAGCCGCATAGCTTCACACCGTTGCCCTCGAAAACCCGCAGGGATTCCGGCGGGTTTTTCCCATACACATTCACCTCAACATCTCCGAGCTCGTCACGCACCAACGGGTGTACCTCGGTGAAATACCAGTGCAGGCCATCCGCGTTCGGAGGATGGGCGAAGGAACCGATAAAACTAATGCTGCGCCGGCCCGTCAATCCCGCGGGGTGCTGCACCGGGACGTGCACATTCCCCACCACAAAGACCGGAAGTTCGGGATGGTCCGCATGCAGCATCTTCGCTTCTTCGGAGGAAACAACCAGAGTAGCGGTGCTGGCCCTCATAACTCCGAGCTCCAATTCCTTGGTTTGATGCGCAGCGGTGATAAGAGCATCATCACCGGCAAGTTTCGCTTCGCGTAGTTCTCGGGTGCCGTGCAGGTCTACCGTGTCAAAAATAACGGGGACGCCCGGAAGGGCGTGGGTCACCGGGAAGAGGCCAGCTGCCGCCACCCCGACCCGGGACAGGATCACTCCGCGTACATTTCCGCGAAGCAAAATAGTGAGAGCGTAGGCGCTGATATTAGTTTGGCCGTGTTCACTGAAAGAGTCGTAAACTACTTGGATTCCACGTTTCGTCAGGTTTCCAACATAGGGCTCGGGACGCTCCTTATTTTGCGGAATGAAGATCGGTTGATATCCGAGCCGAAGCAGCTCCAGCAGGATCTGTTCCATTCGTACTGAGCCAGAGTCCAAATCAGGGGTGATGACTGCGCCGTCGCATACAATAACGACATTTTTCGTATGAACAGCACGCTCCATTTCAAAGTCCGGGTCCTGGTAGCGGCTCAGCGGCTGTGATGCTAATTCTTTTGCCCATTTCTGAGCGAATTTCGCCTTATTAACGACCTGATAGCGCTTCGTACCTTGCGAGGTATCTGTCCCATTCGAGACGCCCTCGTGGTGAACAACAAGGGAGCGCGGTTCATAAACGGTGCGGTAGCCCAGGCGCCGTACTTCAAAAGCCAGATCGGTATCCTCGTAATAGGCGGGGATATATCGCTCATCGAAGCCGCCTAGCTCATCAAGAATGGACTTGCGTACCGCCAAGCATGCTCCGGAACAGTAGTCGACATCTCGGAAATACGTATAGGAGTGATTTTCCGGATTATTGCCGTTCCCATAGTTTTCCGTGACGCCGTCGGCAAAAACGACGCCACCGGCTTCCTGTAAGGTCCCGTCCGCGTATACCAAGCGCGCTCCCACCAGCCCGATGGAAGGATCGTCCATGCGTTCCACGATAGGTAGGAGCCAACCGGGATGCACTTCGGTGTCGTTATTGAGATAGACAATGATCTCACCGCGGGCATGCTGGAGCCCGGTATTACAAGCCCGAATAAAGCCGCCGTTTTTTGGCATATGAACAACGCGCAAGCCGATAATACGATCCAGTTTCTTGCCGGTGGAATCTGGGGAGCAATCATCTACCGCGATGATTTCATAAGGAATATTCCCGGCCGTTGCCGCCAGCGCTTTCAAGCAGGCAAAGGTTTCCTTCCAGTGCCCGTAGACCGGAATAATGATGGATACCAGCGGCCGCTCCGAGCAAGGCACCCGGTAGAGCACCTTCTGAAGTACCTTGCGACCGGCAGCTTCCGCTCCCGGAACGTGGCGGAGCACGGAACGGAGGGCGGCCTTGGCCGAGGAAGAAGAAATATTCGTCACGGCGAAATCCTTTGGTTGAAGAGGCGGCATCGGCTTTCTGTTCTTGAATTGTACTGTAGCGGCGTGCCGTGGCGCGGGAAGCGCCGACCCCGCGGCGCGGGAAATATTGTTGCGGTGCCGCCGTACTTCTAGTGTGCAACAGCGTATCTCCCCATGAGAGCCCGCGGAGCTTGTTAGGCTAGGTGCTGGATAATCGCGAGTGCGGCGGAGAGGGATATGAAGCTATTTGTGCAGGTTCCGTGTTTGAACGAGGAAAAGACCTTGCCCCTGGTACTGGAATCGATCCCTAAGGAAATTCCGGGCATCGATAGCGTAGAGATCCTTATTATCGACGACGGCTCTACCGACGCCACCGTTGAAGTCGCCAAATCCTACGGGGTGAAACACTTCGTGCGCCACGCCCGCAACCAGGGCCTGGCCCGCTCCTTCCGGGACGGAGTGGAATACGCGCTCGCGAACGGCGCGGATATCGTGGTGAATACCGACGGTGATAACCAGTACCCCCAGGAAGCCATCCCGGAACTGGTGGCTCCTATCGTGGCCGGGCGTGCCGATATCGTTATTGCTGACCGCCAAACCTCAAAAATTGCGCACTTCTCCCGCTTCAAGAAGCTTATGCAGAATGTGGGTTCCCGGGTGGTCAACAGGGCGGCCGGCACCAAACTTCCAGACGCCGCCTCCGGCTTCCGAGCCTACTCCAAGGGCGCGCTCTACCGCCTCAATGTGGTCACCCAATTCTCCTACTGCATGGAGACCATTATCCAAGCCGGAAATAAGCGGCTGCGTATCGACTCCGTGCCCATCACCACCAACCCGAAAACCCGCGAATCGCGCCTGTTCTCCAATATTTTCCAGCACATGTTCAAATCTGGGACCGCGATTGTGCGCTCCTACCTCATGTTCAAGCCCCATGTGCCCCTGGGCTGGACGGCCGCGATCACCGGGATCCTGGGTGCCATCCCCTTTATTCGCTTCCTCATCTTCTACTTCATGGGGCAGGGCGCCGGCCATATCCAATCCCTTATTTTCGGTTCGGCCATGATCGTGGCCTCGATTATCTCCATCACCATCCTCATTATCGCCGACCTCCTCAAAACCAACCGCGTCCTCCTCGAACAACAGCTAGAAGGCATCAAAGCCCTGCGTTCCGGTCCGCCGCGCCCGCTCGGAGCCGCGGCGAGCACCGACCAAGCCCCCAATGCCCTCGACGCTCCCGAAATGGATGACCCAGATCACCCACATGGTCCGGCTGCCGCCGCGAACGGGGGAGCCGCCCGGTGAAAATCCTCGGCTTTGGCACCTACAACACCGCGAACCACCCCCGGGTAGGGGTGCTGCTACGCGGGCTGGCCGAACACGGCCACACGGTCCGCGAACTCAATATTCCCCTCGATACCGGCACCGCCGGGCGGGTAGCAGCCCTCGCCAGTGCCCGCGGGGCGCTTTCTTTCGGGGCGGATATTGCCCGGCACTGGTGGCGGCTGGTGCGCGGGGCCCGGCGTTTCCGCGGCCCGCACGCCCCGGACGTTATTGTGGTGGGATACCTGGGCCATTTCGATGTTCTCCTTGCCCGCCTGCTCTTCCCTCGCACACCCATTGTGCTCGACCACCTCATTTTCGCCTCCACTACCGCCACCGACCGCGGCCTGAACAACGGCATCAAAGACCGCCTGCTGCGCACCCTGGATAGCGCCGCCATCCGCGCCTCCACCATCACGGTCCTGGATACCCCCGCGCACCTGGCGCACATGCCCGACTCCCTGCGTGCTCGTGGCGTCGTCGTGCCCGTGGGCTCGCCCGAAAGTTTCTTCGCCGCCCGCAGCACGCATCCGGTCCACACCCCGCCCCGCGTGGTCTTTTACGGACTTTTCACACCCTTGCAGGGTGCCGTCACGATTGCGCGCGCCCTGCTCCTCCTCGAGGAGCGCGGCGTGGATCTTGAGGTTACCCTCATCGGCACCGGTCAAGATTACGCCGATGTGCGCGCGATTCTCGCGGGCGAGGGAACCCACGTGCGGGTAATGTGGCGCGATTGGGTCGACGCCGTCGCGCTACCGCGCGAAGTCGCCTCCCATGACCTCTGCCTGGGCATCTTCGGGACGTCGGATAAGGCCCAACGCGTGGTTCCCAATAAGGCCTACCAGGGCATGGCCGCCGGCCTGGCCCTCATCACCTCGGATACCGCCCCGCAGCGCGAGATCCTTGGGGATGCCGCCCGCTATGTTCCGGTCGGGGATGCGAGCGCCCTTGCCGATATGCTTGAGCGCCTCGCCTCGGATCCCGAAGCCATCGCCGCGGCCCGCAACCGTTGCGGTGAGCGGGCTGATGTAGCTTTCCGCCCCGCTTACGTGGTACGTCCCCTCCTCGTCGCCCTTGACCGAGTGCCGGGTCGGTGCGGCACGAGACAAGGTGCGGCACCCGGTGCCGCACTCAATCCCAGCGGGGCCTCCGACCGCACCGGTGAAAAGAGCCCTCGGTGAAAAAAATCCTCAGCATCCTGCAAGCACCCCCCGTGCGGGCCGGCTTCATGATCCTCGCGGTTATTGCCGCGATCTGGGCTATCGTGGCGAACCGAGAGTCGGTGGGGGAGGCGCTCGCGGTGCTGCCCTGGTGGGTGAGCCTGGCCGGAATCGCACTTTCTTTGCTCTACGTGGTCTGCACGATGGTCTCCTGGCGCTACCTTCTCAATGACGTGGGCCAGCCCGTCCCCGCCCGGGTGGCTCGGCGTATTTTTTATACCTCCCAGGTGGCGAAATACCTGCCCGGCGGAGTGTGGAATTTTGTAGCGGCCGCGGAAATGGGCGCGGCGCATTCCATTGCGCGGCGGCGCTCCTTCGTGGCGC
This sequence comes from Actinotignum stranguriae, assembly GCF_051265215.1. Lineage (NCBI taxonomy): Bacteria > Bacillati > Actinomycetota > Actinomycetes > Actinomycetales > Actinomycetaceae > Actinotignum > Actinotignum stranguriae. Next base: position 128,339 of record NZ_JBOZCJ010000001.1, on the reverse strand, counting down.
TGCTTCTCTCCATGGTGGTCTCCATTGTTACCGGCCTGGTGCTGGCGGTTCTCGCGCTGCTCCTCGGCCCGTCCGGCCTCATGGCGGATTACGGCTGGCTAGCCCTGGCCATTCCCGTGGGGGTGGTGGCTCTTATCCCACCCGTCCTCAATAAGATCATCAGTTTAGGGCTAAAAATTCTGGGGCGCGGGCAACTGGAGGCACAGCTCAGCTGGCGCGGTACCGGCCTGGCAGCATTGTGGGCGGCGGCCGGATGGCTTCTCATGGGTGCCCAGCTCTGGCTCATGCTCATCTACCAGGGCATGGCCGCTTCGCTGCCGACTTTCCTCCTCGCCACCGGCGGTTACGCGCTGGGCTGGACCGTCGGCTTCCTCGTTTTCTTCGTCCCGGCCGGGATGGGGGTGCGGGAACTGGCTCTTGCCGCAGTCCTGTCGACCGCGGTAGGGAGCGGGCCGGTTGTCGTCGTCGTACTACTTTCGCGTGTTTTCACGACCCTCGCGGACGTGAGCCTCGGACTCCTCGCCGGTTTCGCTACGCGCCGTGAGGCCCGCCGCTAAAGTCTGCGGATGCAGATACTCGCGCCACGCGCGGCGCAGCGCACTCAGGTGCGGGCGGTAGCGGCGCACCACAAGATACGCAACCGCGCAGGAAAGTCCCACGCACAAAAGGAGACCCAGGAGCGCGCGGGGCGGCGTGGTCCACGCTACCGCGAAGACCGGGGTTCGCAAGCCCACATAAAAACGCCAGGCCATTCGCACCGTGAAATCAATGGTCGTCACGGCGAAAAGCAGCGCCCCGGCCAGGGAAAGAACCGGGATGAGGCGGGAGCCGCGCGCGAAATCCGTATGTTTCCGCAGGTCGTGATGTTGGAGGAGAGCCGCGGCGCAGGTCACCAAGAAAGGGAAAACGAAGGGGAACCAGTAGCGTCCCTGCCACATTACCAGCGGGATGCGATCCGCCACCGCGGTATTGAGGAGCAGGGCACTGAAAGGCAGCACCGCCACCCCGAAAATAACCGCGCGGCGGTGGTGGCGTGCGCCGGCCCGGTAGATCGCGATGAGTAGGCAGGCGAAGAAAATCACGTAGCACAGGGAAACCGGGCTGCTCGGCTCCACGTTACGCCAGCCCGCGGTGCCGATGGTTTCGTGGATGTAATAGGGCATGGTTCCTAGAATTTGCAGGCCCATGCGGAAAGCGCCCTTATTGGCCACCGGATCGGGAGCCTTCCCGTAGGTGGAGGCCAGGTAATTCCATCCGAACCAGGCCAGGCAGCCCAGGGCGCATAGCGCGAGGAAAATCCAGAATCCGGGAGTGCGCAGGTAACGTCGCACCGCCGTGCGCCCAAAAATAATTGCGAAAAGTAAACAGAGCAGTATTGCCCAGTAGGGACCCACCGGGCGCGCGCAAATGAGGGGGATAGCGGCCAGCCCCCCGCCAATCCAACGCCATAGCTCCTCGCGGGCGGGAACCCGGTTGAGAAGGGGAAGAAGAAAACCGGTGAGGGCCAGGGCCGCCCCAATTTCCATCGACTGCGGATTGGAAAAACCGCTGAGGGAATAGAAACCCGGGGCCAGCAGGCCGATAGTGAGATAGGGAAGTGCGGCGCTGCGTAACCCCGCGTACAGAGAAGAAAAGCCGAGCGCGGCCAATCCGGCGAAAAGCCCGGCGGAGAGCACCCTGATACCCCAGAGCACATATTTCCCGGAGGCCAGCAGAAGGGGCCAATGGGTGAGGTAGTAGTAGAGCGGCGGGTAGTTAACCGCCGAGGTGCCCTGGGAGATGAGTTCGTCGTTCGTGGTGAAAATACGGGAACAGAAAGCGGTGGCAGCCGGGTCGTGGCGCCAGCAATCGGGGGCACCGCGACGCAAAAACGCGGGGGCATCCACGCGAATACTCTTCTGAGGGATTTGCCCGGTGACCACGGCATAACCGTAAATCTCATGCTGGGTTTCATCCGGGCCGCCGTTGAGCGGGGTGAGCAAACTGAGTCCCATCGCATAGATAAAGAAACCCACGAAGGCGAGGAGGAACATTTTCCCGTGCACTACCCGCCGGTGGTCCCGCGAAAAATCGATGGAACGCGCCTCAGCAGCATCGCCGCCCATGATCACCTCGATTAGTCATTGATTTACATACATTTCATAACAAGTAAGCCCATGGAATTATATGACGGGCACGGGCGAATCGGCACATCTCCTTGCGTAGCGCCACGTCAACACCAGGTACGTGCCCGCCACCGCGATGGCAAGCAGGGCTCCGATGAGGGCGTGCGGCGGGGTATCGGTGAGGACCCGCCACAGCGGTGCCGTGGTGATACCCGCGTAAAAACGCCAGGCCATCCGCACCGTAATATCAACGGTCGCCAGGAAGAAAAGAGCGGAGGTCGCTCGAGCAAGTGCCCTGCTCACTGCGGAACGACGGCGCCCGGAGGTTGCTATGACCGCCACGCACACCCAGAAGAGCGGGAAGAGGAAGGGGAAAGCGTAGCGGCCCTGCCAGATAGGGAAGGTGGTACGGCTCAACACCAGGGTGTTCATGAGGACGGCGCTAAGTGGGAGGGAAATAAAAGCCAGCGCGATGGATACCCGGTGCCGCAGCTGTCCCCACCGCCACGCGGCCGCCACCACGGCGAAGATAACCACCCAGTAGAGTACCGTGACCGGAACCGAAGTGGTGACGGAGCGCCAGCCGGCAGTTCCGATGGTTTCGTGCATGTAGTAGCGGAAGTTCCCGAGCAGGCGCAGCGTGAGAGCAGTCCAGCCGTCATTGGTGACTTCGGTCGGTGCGGGGCCGTAGATTGTTGAGATACGGGTCCACGCCAGCCAGCCCACGCATCCGGCGGCGCACAGCGCCAGGAATACCCCGAAAGCGCGGGTGCGCAGGTAGGTGCGTACCCGTTCGCGTCCAAATACCCCGGCGAGAAGCAGACACATGGCAATAGCCCAGTACGGGCCCACCGGGCGCGCCAGGATGAGCAGCAGTGCCGCGCAGCCCCCCGCGACCCACCGTTGTGCCGTTTCCCGTGGGGGGAGAGTGCGGATGAGCGGGATGAGACACCCGGCCATGGCGAGGGCCGCCCCGATTTCCAGACTTTGCGGATTGGAAAAACCCGCGAAAATGAAGAAAGCCGGGGTGAGAACGGTAAGGGCAATAAAAGATTCAAGACGGTGGGGCAGACCGGTCGCGAAAGCGGAAACCCCGAAAGCTGCCAGCAGCGAAAAGAGCAGCGCCGAACATATCCGCACGGCCCACAACGCCGCCGCACCGCTGAGGAACCGCAGGGGCTGGTGGGTGAGGGCGTAGTAGAGCGGTGGGTAATTAACCGCGCTTGTGCCCATTTCCCGCAGGGTGGCATCGGAACTGAGCGGGGGTGAACACCACGCCGTTTGGGCGCGAGTGGTGCGCCAGCAATCGGGGGCACCCGAGCGCAGGTAGCGCGGGGCGAGTACCCGTTCCGATTCGAGCGGAATATTACCCGTGACCACCTGGTATCCGTAGATTTCATGCACGGGTTCATCCGGGGACCCCTGCAGCGGGGTGAGTAGACTCAGGCCTGTGGTGTAGCAAAGAAAAGCGAGGAAAGAAAAAAGGAAGACTCGGGGGGACCACAGGCCGCGCGCGGGGGGAACGTGCGGTTCAGCTGGAAGAGGCGCGTGTGATGTCATATTTTCGCGTCACCGATGCGTCCGCCACGCCGCCGCCGCGCGTCGCGTAAGCCCTGGCGCATGAGCTGGCGCCGCTCGGCCCCGCGGTCGAGGAGCAGTCCGTTAAAAGCGAGATATTTGGCCAGCCACCAGGCGTAACGCATCCGCCACTTGCCCGGGAATAGTGAACTGCCGATAACCCGGGCAGTATTGCGTACCAGATAGTAGTTGCGGATCGGCGCGTGTACGTGCACCGGTTGCGTACGTCCGGGAAGAAGAACGACGGCGTCCCCCAAAGAATGGTAGAGCCGGGCGGCCGTGACGCACACCAGGCGCCACCCTTGGCTCCGGGCGCGCACGCCCCACTCCAGGTCCACGTGGTCAATAAAGAGGGCGGTGCCCATTCCGCCCACGTCATCGAGCGTTTCCATCCGGATAAGGCACCCGGAGGCAATGAGGAAAGCAACGTCAAGGACCGGGCGCTCCAGTTCGGCCGCGGTGGCACGCTTGGGGGCCCACTCGCGAGCGACGTAGACCAGCTGATCCTCCCCTTCACGCTCTTCGCTGGGGAGGGGGCCGGCAGCACCAATCTGTGGATCACCGGCCAACACCTCAAGTAGATGGGCCACCATATCCGAACCCACCAGGGAATCCTGATCCATGAGCAGCACGAAACGAGCGCCGCGGGCGCGGGCTTGCTCAATCCCGATATTCGTGGCCGCCGCAATACCGAGATTCTGGTTCAGCGGAATGAACTGGGCACCCACCGCGCGCGCACTTTCCGCTATGGCTGCCCGGCGCGATTCTTCCGAATCGTTATCAATAACCACCACGTGCCCGACCTGCAAGGCTAGCGCGGTGAGACGGGTGGTGCAATTCCCGTCTGGGTTATAGGTGATAACGACCGCGGTGACCTGGTTAGCGAGGGCGGACAGTTCAGCCCGCTTCATATTTAACTCCGCAAGGTGGCGAGGAAAGCCTGGACATCCTCATAACGAGGGAGGAGCCCGCTGCGTTCGGCCTCATCCAGGCCGGGGGCATCGGTATCCTTGGGGGAGAGCAGCAGCTCAAGCTTCTTACCCTGGCGATCAGTTTCCGGGAATACCAAGCCCACCTGCGAGCACAGCGGATTAACCCCGTGTTCGCGGCCGGGTGCGTATTGCGCGGAGCACAGGTAGACAACGGTGGAATCATCTTCCAGTGCTACGAAGCAGTGGCCCAGGCCCTCGGAAATATAAATGGCTTTCCGGGTGTCATCATCGAGAAGAACGGAATCCCACTTGCCGTAGGTGGGGGAGCCCACCCGAATATCAATAACGAAATCGAGAACTGCACCGCGCGGGCACATAACGTATTTCGCCTGGCTGGGCGGCACATCGGCAAAATGGATGCCGCGGACGGTGCCGGCTTTCGATACCGAGGTGTTCACCTGGCGCACATCCAAGCGGTGACCGATTGTTTCTTCAAAAACGGAGGATTTGTAGGCTTCCAAGAAAATACCGCGTTCATCGGGGAAATGCTTGGTGGTGATTTCCCATGCGCCCGAAATCGCTAATTCCCGAATCTCCATAATGTTCCCTCACTCGGCTACTCGATGTATGGGAACTACGATACCTTCTCCGCGCCGGTGATGCGGAAGCTAGACTGGAATAACCAACGCGCTTCCCGCGGCCCTACCTATACCATCCGGTGCGGAGGGGATCGCCGGGTGCCCCGTGAATTCCCCGAAGGACCGTATGCGAACCAGTGATACCACCATGAGCTCACGCCGTTTCTATACGTGCGCGGGGCTCCTCACGGTTCTTTTCCTTATCTGGCAGATGCTCTGGGCACTTGCCAGCCCGCCACTGCGCACCCCGGATGAGCCCCATCACCTCAATTCCATTATTCGACTCGAGCAGACGGGGCAGTGGCCCGATCCGGGAACAAGTCGGCTTTACCGTGATGTTTTTGAGGCGTCACAGGCCAGCGGCCTGCTGGTGGAGGACGCCCCCAGCTACTCCCTGCATTACCGTACTCGCCTCGGACGAGATGCCTGGATCGGTGCGGATCCGGATTCCTATGCCAGCCAGAGAATTCTCCCGCACGAGCAGCGCCGTTCCCCACGGGCCGAGGAGACAGTTCCTATTTTGGATCAGATGACTCAGCATCCCCCGCTCTATTACGCCGGCGGGGCACTGGTGTTGCGAGCTACCGGAATGACGGATGCCCCCTGGGACCGCCAGATTCTTATCCTGCGGCTCTACTCCATTGTGCTGACCTCACCTCTGGTGCCCTGCCTTATTTTCGCGGCTCGCCGCGCCGGATTGAGCCGACGCGGTGCACTCCTGGCCTCCGGTACCGTGTACGCGATTCCCATGCTCGCATTTATCTCCGCTTCGGTTACCAATGACGCGCTCTTCATCGGTGCTGGTGCCCTCAACATGGCAGCGGTGAGCGCAGCCATGTTCGGAGTTGGGCGGTGGCGCACCGTACTGGGGGCTGGGCTTGCCTTAGGACTCGGCTTGTGGAGTAAGGGGATTTTCATTCCCATGGGGTTGGTGGTCTTTCTTTCCTTCCTTGCCAATCCGCACGTGGGAACGTGGGGGCGGCGCCTCGCCCAGGGCCTGAGCGCGGGACTCATCGGTGTTCTCGCCGGCGGCTACTGGTGGCTGCGTAATATCGTGCGCTACGGGGTGATCCAACCCGATGGTTTCCAGGCCCAAGCCACGGAGCCGGGCACAAATATCGGTTTCTTCGCCGAGCGGGTGACCACGTCCTTTGTAGACTCTTTCTGGTCGGACTTCGGGTGGCTCGATGTCACTTTTGCGCCGCCGCTTCTCATTCTCCTTACTCTTCTCGTGGCTATTTTTCTTGCTCGTGCCCTTCGCACCCACCCGGCTAAGCGGTGGCGTTTCCTCATCTTCGCCTCGAATATTGTGCTGGTCCTCGGCATGCTCATCGTGCAGGCCTATAACCAGTACCGCGGATTGGGAATTATCGGCGGGGTGCAGGGCCGCTATCTTTTCGCCGGTGCCGTTGGCTTGCTCGTGGTTATTACGATGGGGGCAGCCGGGCACCATTGGGATCCGCCGCTGCCCGGAACCACGAGCCGCCCCCGTTACCGCGAAGAAGCCGGGTGGCGCAGTTTCCTCCTGCCCGCAGTGGTGGCCGCAAGCATGCTGCTCTCCGCGTACGCGATGCTACTGTGGTTGCGCTCATGCTACCCGGGAGCTTTCTTTGGAAGAGGCATAGAGCGCTGGGCGCTCGCGGCGGGGCTGCCGGCACCGGTACTCGGGGCGGCAGTCACGCTCGGATACGTCGCGTTCCTCGGTGGGAGTGTGGTGTACTACCGGCTTGTTCGCGCCCAGCTGCTGCCCCAGTTTCGCCCCGTGAGGCCGGCACACCGCACCGCGGGCTCATCCCACGCTGCCGCAGCTTTGGTCCAATGAGTACAATAACGCGGGTATAGACAAGGAAAGGACACCCATGCGCTGGATGGTTACCGGAAGTCGGGGAATGCTCGGCCAGGATCTCGTTGCTTTGCTCGCACAGCGGGGGCAGAACGTGCTCGCCGTGGATAAGAGCGAGCTGGATATTACCGATCCGGCCGCGGTAGCGCACCTGGTCGATAAGGTCGACGTCGTCGTTAATGTTGCTGCGCATACGGCCGTGGATAAAGCCGAAAGTGAGGAGGCGGCAGCTTTCACCATTAACGCAACCGGCCCGCAAATCCTAGCCCGGCGCACCGCGCAGATCGGCGCGAAACTGGTGCAGGTCTCCACCGATTACGTATTTTCCGGCGACGCCGTGGACCCGTACGAAGAAAATGACGTCATGAACCCCAAGGGCGCCTACGGGCGCACCAAAGCGGCCGGGGAGTGGGCGGTACGCGCCGAAACGGACGACTACTATATCGTGCGGACCGCGTGGCTGTACGGCGCTCAGGGCAATTGCTTCCCGAAAACCATGGCGCGCCTGGCCTGTGAACGCGATGCGCTCTCCGTGGTGACCGATGAGGTGGGCCAACCCACCTGGACGGTGGACCTCGCCGATCTTATCTACCGCATGGTCGAAGCGAATATTCCCTCCGGGACCTACCACGGCACGTCCTCGGGGAGGACGAATTGGTGGAATTTCACCCGTGAGATTGTATCGACGCTGGGTAAAGACCCGGCGATGGTGGGGGAGACGACGGCGGCTGCCTTCAACCGGCCCGCACCGCGCCCGCATTTCTCGGTGCTCTCGCACGGCGCCCTGCGCCGGGCCGGTATCGAGCCTATCGGGGATTGGAAGGAACGCTGGGAAGCCGCTGCCCCGAGCGTGCTCGCGGAGTACCTGGGCTAGCCGAGTACCTGGGTTAGCTGGGTGCCGGGGCTAGCGGAATAGCAGTGGACTAGCACGGCACACGAACGGGGCGGCCGACACCATGTCAGCCGCCCCGCTTTATGTGAGTGGGCCCGAATGGCGGGCCCGAATCACGTGTTACGGACTAGAGTTACGCGCCCGCCAAGCTCGTTTTAGTAGCTTGCCGAAGGAATATCGTGCTGGGCTTCCAAGATCCCGAGCAGGTAGTCCCCGTAGCCGGACTTGCGCAGCTTTTCCCCGCGTTCCCGCAATTCTTCATCGCTGAGGAAGCCGCGCCGCCACGCCACTTCCTCAGGGCAGCCCACCGAGAGGCCCTGGCGTGCCTGGATGGTGCGCACGAAGCTGGTGGCATCCGCGAGGGAATCGAAGGTGCCGGTATCCAGCCACGCGGTACCGCGGTCGAGCACCTCAACCTTGAGTTTGCCCGCCTCCAGGTACTTGCGGTTGACATCCGTGATTTCGTATTCCCCGCGCGCGGAAGGCTCGAGGTTGCGGGCGATTTCAATAACGTCATTGTCGTAGAAGTACAGGCCCGGCACCGCGAAATTGGACTTCGGGTGGGCAGGCTTTTCCTCAATGGAGATCGCCTTGAAGTTTTCGTCAAATTCGACGACGCCGTAGGCGCGCGCATCCGAAACATGGTACGCAAAGATAGCGCCACCATCCGGATTGGTATTACGTTCCAAGCGGCGTCCCATCGTGGGGCCGTAGAAAATATTATCGCCGAGCACCAGCCCGGCCGGTTCGTTACCAATGAAATCGGCGGCGATGGTGAAAGCGGTAGCCAGCCCATTGGGCACTTCCTGCACCGCGAAGGAAATACTGATGCCGAATTGGCTGCCGTCCCCGAGGAGCCGGTGGAAAGCCGGGGCATCTTCGGGTGTGGTAATAACCATGACGTCACGGATTCCGGCGAGCATCAGCGTGCTCAGGGGATAGTAGATCATCGGTTTGTCATACACGGGTACCAGCTGCTTGGAGGTGCCCAGCGTAACGGGATGAAGTCGAGTGCCGGAGCCTCCGGCCAGAATGATTCCACGCATAGGGTCATTTTTGCCTATTTGCAGGCCGGGCGCCACCGGCCAGGCAGGTTTCGGGTCCTGGCGGGCCGGTTACGCCCGCGGTGATTGTGAGCAAATCGCCCACGCGGCACAAGGCGCACCCGGCCGCGGCAACACGCCGAACTCGAACGGAAGTTCGGGTGGGCAATATACCGCTTTCGCTTGACTTTTGGGGTATGACACGCTTGTAATTTATAAAGACACCTTGGTTAGAGGAGGACATGTGCGGAGGATTAACCCCGGCTTGCGCGTCGCGGGGAACGGCGGATTGACGCCGCAGGACGCCCAGGACGCCATGCTCGACATCTTCGACCTCGGTTATGAGAAAGCTGATTCGGCATCCCTGCACTGGCGTGAATCCGCGCTGTGTGCCCAAACCGATCCCGATATTTTCTTTCCTGAAAAAGGCGGCTCCACCGCCCCCGCCACCTCGATCTGCCACGAATGCCCGGTGCGGGAGGAATGCCTCGAATACGCCCTCCAGCATGATATTCGTCACGGTATCTGGGGTGGCATGTCGGATAATGACCGCCGGCGCCTGAGTCGGCAACGCCGCCGCGTCGGCGAGGCATAACCGCCCAGCGCCCGCGCTGGCGTAGCATCAACAGCAATGCAGTTCAGAATTCGCGCTCTCGTTATCACCCGGCCGGGCTCCGCCTATCTGGAGGAGACCCTCGCCGCGCTGGAATACTCCACCCGGAAACCCGATGCCATCAGCGTGCTCACCGGAAAACTCGGGGTAGCTGTCAATAACGCGGTTGCCGCGGACTCCCGTGAATCAAGCGGTGAACCACACGGCACCGGCGAGTCCACCACCGCTGAATCGACTGCCGCACAATCCACCACCGGCTACGACGCCTACTGGATCCTGCACGACGATAGCGCCCCCGCTCCGGAAGCCCTCGCGAACCTCGCCCGCACCCTGGAAAACGCCGCCAATATTGGTGCGGTCGGTTGCAAACAGGTGGATTGGTCCGATCCTGGTGCGCTTCTGGAAGTTGGAATCCGGGCCACCCGCAGCGCGCGGCGGGTTCCGGAAGTCGCCATCGATGACCGCGACGGTGGGCAGCTGGACGGGCGCTCCGATGTCCTCGCGGTGGGAAGCGCCGGCATACTCGTGCGCGCTAGCGCCCTGCGTGAAGTCGGCGGTTTCGATACCTGGCTGGGGCCTTTCGGGGACGGGCTTGAACTCTCGCGGCGCTTGCGCGGAGCGGGCTGGCGCGTCGTCGTTGAACCTACTGCTACCGTGCGCCACGCGCGCGTCTCCCTCGGCAACGACGGCCGTGATTCCTTCGCGGCGCGCCGCGGCGCGCAACTCTACAACGCGGTGCTCGCCGCCCCCGCGCTGCTCGCGCCCTTCCTGTTCCTCGGGTACGTGCTGCTCGCCCCGGTGCGGGCGCTGGTGCGGCTGCTGGGCAAAGAGGCACGGCTTGCGGACGGTGAAATACGCGGGGCCGCTCGGCTGCTGGGGAGCCTTCCAGCACTGATGCGGGCCCGGCGGCGGCGCCGGCGCACCGAAAAAAGCCGCGCCGGACTCGCGGCCCTCGAAGCGCGCGGGCGTGATGTGCGTGCGGCGCGGCGCGAAATGACACGCAGCGAACGGGAGAAAATCCGTTTGGTGGCGCGCCCGAATCCGCTCGAAGAAGCAGAACGACGGCGCTGGCATCGGTCCACCGCACGTGCCCGGCGCACCGTCCTCCTGCTGACCACGCTCGTGGCGGGTGTGGCTGCTTTCCCGCTGCTGCGCGGCGGGTACCTGAGCGGCGGGGCACTGCGCCCCGATGCCCTGACCGGCACGGAACTGCTGCGCGCTAGCCTGCCCGGCTGGCTCGCGGTGGGCGATGGCAGCCCCGGGCGCATCGACGCGCTGTGGACCTTACTCTCCCCGGTGGCGCTGGTACTGCAACCCTTCGGGGGCACCCTGGGGGACGCCGCGGTGCTCTTACTCCTCAGCGCGCCCGTGCTGGCCGGTATGACGGCTTTCTGGGCGGCCCGCACCCTTACCTTCTCCCCGCACGTACGCGCGGTGGCCGGCCTGGTCTGGGCCGGGGCCGGGCCCCTGGTGGGGGCGCTGAGCGCGGGTCACGTGGCCGGAGCTCTTGTCCATATTCTCCTACCGGTGCTGGCCGCCTCGGTGCTCTCCGTATGGCGCCTGCCCCGCACCCGCGACCGTATCGAATCCACCGCGGGTCTGGGCACCGCGGCCCTAGCTGGTATCTACCTGGCGGCGGCTGCCCCGGTGATGCTCGCCGTTCTTCTTCTCGTTGCCCTGGTGGGGGCACTGCGCTGGCGGCGCCTGCGCTGGCTGTGGGTCGCGATCCCCGCAGCCGCGGTGGTCATTCCCGGGCTTGAAGCATCCTGGCGCTTGCTTTTCGCCACCCCGGGAGAGCCTTTCGCGGCCCGCCCGGGCCCGCTCGATCTCCTTTCCTTCTTCCCGCTCACCCAGCCGGAGTCCCTCCCGTGGCTCGGGGAGATTGCCATGATCTGCGCGGTGTGCCTCGTGGTCATCGCGGTACTGGCCCTGGGGCGCGCCCGCAATTGGCAGCGCATCCGCGCCGGCTGGCTGATTGCCGCGGCTGGTTTCGCCTGGGCGGTCGCCTCCACTCATGTTTCGGTGGCCCAGGTGTACGACGGCGCTACCGCACTCAGCGCGCCTGCCTGGAGCGGCATCGGCTTGAGCGTGGCACTCGGCGGGCTGTGGATCGCGCTGGTGAGCGCCGGGGATGGCCTGCGTACCGATATGAGCGGACGCTCCTTCGGGTTTTTCCAGCTCCTGGGTCTCGGATCGGTCGCGGTCCTGATCCTCAGTGCCCTAGCCGGATCGGGTCTCTACCTCAGCCGCGCCCTCACCGGCACCACCGAGCTGCACCCAGAAACCGGCCGTTCGGTGCCGGCCGCTGCCACCCTCGAAGCATCCTCCCCGGACCGGGTGCGGGTCCTCGCCCTCTATCCGGCCGAGAACGGTATTCGAGCCGAAATCTGGCGCGGGCCGGGCCGCCAACTCACCGATAGCACCATGGTCGGTGCGCTCGCGGCCCTGGAAGGAACCTCCGCGGATGATGCCGCCGCGGCGGACGTGGCTAGCGCCGTCGCCGATATGAACGCCGGAAACCCGCGCGCCGCGGAAACCTTAGCCGAACACGCTATCTCCTACGTGGTTATTCCCGCGCAAGCTCCGCGCGCCGGGGAACTGGCCCGCGCCCTGGGCGCAACCGGCCGTTTCGATATGATCAGCGCCAATGAGCAGATGCTTTCTTGGCGACTCACCCGCAGCGAGGCGAGCGCCGTGGATGCCGCGCGCCTCACCCTGGACGGCAGCGCACTGCCCGCCGGGCGCTACGGTGTGGACACCGAGCTACCCGCACGGGCGGGACGTAACGGCGGGATTGTGCGACTGGCCGAACGCCAGGACCCGCTCTGGGAGGCCCGCCTGGACGGCCAGCTTCTTCCCACCTATAGCGCGGGATGGGCCCAAGCTTTTGAGATTTCGGCCGGGAGCTCCGGGCGCCTGACAATTTCCTATAACCGCACCGGGGATGCTCTGGTGGCCGGCGCGCGGATCCTCGCCGTGGCCGCGGCGCTCGTGGTCGCCATCCCGGTGCGCCGGAAGGTGGTCGAGTAATGGAGCAGGTTCGCGAGGAAACCGAAGTGGGGCGCGCCAGCGGGCGCGGGGCGCGTTGGCGCCGCCTCACGGTGCGGGCCGGGAGCGCGCTCGCGGTGCTGGGAATCGCCGCCGCGGCAGCGGCGGCCGCCGTCGTTCTTCCCACCGGGGCTCCCCGCGCGGTAGAAGCCGAGGTGGCGAGCGCGGGAGAAGCCCCCACCCAGCTGCTGTGCGGCGGCGGATTCGAACAAACCATTTCCGCGGGTATGACCGTGGAGGGCACCCCCGGGGGAAACGCGGATAATATCGCTACCCAGGTGCTACTCTTCGGTACCGCGGATAAGGAGGCGCGCGCTGCGCTACCCGCCGGAACCATACTGAGCGCCGATCCTGGGGAGGTTCTCTCCGGTGCGGTGTCCTACAGTGCCCAGGGCGGTAACGGGCGCGGCCTGGCCACGAATCCTTGCGTGAGCGGGGCGGGGGAGCTGTGGATCACCGCCTCGGCCACCACCGTGGGGTACTCCAACCAGCTTCTTCTCACCAATCCGGGAGCCGCGCCCATTACCGTCCGGGTCGATGCCCTGGGCGGTGCCGGGCCGCTCGGCACGGTACGGGTGGCCGTTCCCGGGCGTTCCACCGTACGTCACACCCTGGACGGGCTGCTCGCCGAAGACTCCCGCCTCGCCCTCCACCTGAGCACCCCGGCCGGCACTTTCGGAGCGACCCTGCAAAATCAGCATATTTCCGGTACCAGCGGCGCCGGGGTTGATTTCACCACCGGTGCCCCGGCCGCCACGGATCTCACTATCCCGGGGATCCCGGAGGGCTCCACCCTGCGCATCGCCAATCCGGGGGAGGCTACCACCTTCACGGTGCAGCTCACCGCAGAAGACGGCACCACCCGCACCCTTCCCGGCGGGGAGGACGTGGCCATCGCCGCAAATTCCGTTATGGATCTCACTCTGGCCGGTATCGACCCGGGTACCTACGCGGTGCAGGTGCGTGGGCCGCAGCCCCTCGCCGCGGGTGCGTCACTGGGCGGCGGGGGAGATACCGCCTGGGCCAGTCCGGTTGCCCCGGCCGCCCGCACCGCGGGAAGCTTCGGGCCCGGACCGGCCCGCCTGGCGCTGGCCGGGCGCGGCCACGCTGAGATTACCCCGGTGGGAGCCGACGGTGTGGATCTTGACCCCGTGAACGCCCAAGTTTCGGGATATACCACGGTGGACCTACCCGAAGCTGCTCGCGGATACCGCATCGAGGCGGAAAACCCGGTGAGTGCCGCCGCGCTTGTTCGTGCCCCGAACGGGGAAGCTGGCGGAGCGAGCGGAATTGACTGGGTGGGCGCGGTTGCCGACCAGCGCGAGGCGCTCTCTGCCCGTGTCGCGGTGCGCCAGAACTAGAAACCGCGGTGCGAGCCACCTAGGCGTGCACGATCAACAAAAACGCACCACCGCGGCCGCCGCGGCGCGCAGGAACGCAGGCACGCGGGCCGCAGCTGCGGCGTCGTACCAAAAAACTAAAAACCGCGCCGCAAAAAATCGATGTCTTCGGGGTGGCGGGAAATCGCCGCGGCGAGCTGCTCGGTGACGATATCGTGGATGACGATACGCGGGAAGGGGCTGGCCATCGCGGTGCGCATCATCGGCATCCGGTAAAACAGCAGCCGCGCCCGCACCGCGCCGCCGCGTTCGAAAGGCAGCAGGCGCGCGAGCGGCACGCCGTCCTCCCACGGCGAAGGATCGGAGGCCGGCACGTCCATCACCGCGAAATCAAGATCGCGCATGTCATCACCGAAATGGGCGCGGTAGGTGGCGAGTTCGGCGGCGATAATATCGTCGAATTTATCGGCGCGGGTGCGCCAGGCGGGCAGGGTATAGGGGATCACCGGTCCTCGAATGCCCCGTCCGTGCCGATCACGGCGGCGGGGGCGAGGCTGGGAAGGAAAAGTGTCCATACCCCAAGGTTACACGGGCGTGCTAACGTCTAAGGCGTGAGTCCGTTGAGAAAGTGTTCCCGCACCACGTGCCAGCAGCCGGCCGTTGCCACGCTGACGTACCAGTACGCGGAAGCAACCGCCGTGATCGGGCCGCTCTCACCGGTGGCCTCCCCGGGCACCTTCGACCTGTGCGAAGCCCACGCCGAATCGGTGACCGTCCCGCGCGGCTGGCAGATGATCCGCCTGCGCACCGAATTTGAACCGGCCCCGCCCTCGGATACCGACCTCATGGCGCTCGCGGACGCCATCCGCGAAACCGCCACCCGCCAGCCACCCGAACCCACCCGCGCTACCCGGCGGGTGAGCCGCCCCTCCGATGTGGAGGTGCGCCCGCGCCTGAGCGTGGTGCGCAGTGAAGAGCCGGAAACGCCGAAAGACAACTAGAGGTACGACGACGCCTCTTCGGCTCCGCGCCCAGTCCGCACACGTTATGCCCGCCCCGTGCGCCTTGCGCTTCGTGGCCGCCGCGCTCACCGCGCACGCTATTCGCGCGTTTTTCTGCACGATTGGCACGAACGTGAGAAAATGGCGCTATGACTATGCGCGTTCTTGTGGTCGATGACGATCCCGGTATCTCTGAAATGGTGGCGATCCTGCTGGAATCGGAAGGATACGCCGTGACGGTGTGTGCCACCGGCACCAATGCTCTGCCTATTTTCCGGGCGGAAACACCGGATATTGTGCTGCTGGACGTCATGCTTCCCGGGATGAGCGGGGTGGAAGTGGCCCGCCAGCTGCGCGAAGAAAGCGATGTGCCCATCATTATGATGAGCGCGCTCACCGATTCGGTGGACGTGGTGGCCGGCCTGGAGGCCGGGGCGGATGATTACGTCACCAAGCCTTTTGAGAACTCGGTGCTGCTGGCCCGCATTAAGGCGCGGCTGCGGCGTACCGAACCGGAAGCGGAAACCCTGCGGGTTGCCGATCTGGTTATCGATCCGCGCGCCCACCAGGTCACCCGCAACGGGGAAGATCTGCACCTGACACCCCTCGAATTCGAGCTGCTCACCACCCTGGCGCGCAAGCCCTACCAGGTGTTTTCCCGCGAAGAACTCCTGGAGCAGGTGTGGGGCTACCGCCACGATTCCACCGATACCCGCCTCGTCAATGTGCATATCCAGCGCCTGCGCTCCAAGGTGGAAAAGGACCCGGATAATCCCGAGGTGGTTATTACGGTGCGCGGGGTGGGCTACCGGGCGGGGGCAACCCAGGAGTGAGTCAATTTTCGCGGCGCGGCTATATTCATCGCAGCCTCGGGAGCATGGGGCGTGGCGCCCTCACCTCATTTTCACAATCGTGGCGCACTTCCCTCAACGCGCGGGTGGTTTCCGCAATTGTGGCGATCGGGGTGCTCACCAGTATCGTCACCGCGGTGATTGTTGCCAATCAAACGCGTTCGCAACTTTATGAGCGCGCGGTGAGCGCCGCCACCGAACAGTTCTACGGCGCCCGCTCCCAAGCCCAGTACGTTTTTGACTCCGCGAACGCCCAAACGTCCGGGGCGGTTCAGGAAATCGCCAACGCGCAGGTGCGCTCCCAATTTGAGCCGATCCGCGGGGTGGTGGGCACGGCCCTCATCCGCTCCCCGGGGCAGAATACCGGTAATTACCTGGTAGCCGATGTGGGGGCACCCACCCCGGCAACCGTCATGGATGTGCTCACCCCCGAATTACGCGAAGCCGTGCAGGAATCTTCCAGCCCGCAATGGCAGGCGGTGGCGATTGCTAAAGGGGAGGAATACACCCTCCCCGGGATTCTTATCGGCGCAACCGTACGCCTGCCCAATGCCGGCATGTATGAGTTCTACACGCTCTATTCCCTGGAAAACGAAGAAGTGACGGTGGCCCAGGTTTCCCGGGTGCTGATGCTCGCCACCATCGCCCTGCTCACCATCGTGGCGGTGGCCACCGGGGTGCTCGTCAATGTGGTCTTGAAGCCGGTGCGGGCGGCGGCGGAAAATGCCCGTCAGCTGGCCGGAGGCGCTTTTGATGTGCGTATGGATGACCGCGGGGAAGATGAATTAGCCCAGCTCGGTTCCGCCTTCAACCAGATGGCCGAATCGCTCCAGGACCAATTCACCCGCCTCGAGCGGCTCTCCCAGGTGCAGCAGAATTTCGTATCCGCGGTCTCGCACGAATTACGCACCCCGGTCACCACGATCCGGATGGCCGGCCAGCTCATTTACGATAAGCGTTCCGAACTGCCCTCCAGCCTGCGCCGTTCGGCTGAACTCCAGCATTCCCAACTTATTTCCCTGGACACCATGCTTTCCGATCTGCTGGAGATTTCCCGTTTCGATGCGGGTTCGATGGTGCTGGAAACCAGCAAAATCGACGTCGTAGAAATTGTGCGGCGCGTGATCATCTCCCAGGCTCCCCTCATCGAAGCGAACGGGGTGCCCGTCACGCTCTCCGCGCGCGGGGAAACCGTGGCGAGCGTGGACTCGCGCCGCATCGAACGCATCGTGCGCAACCTCGTGGTGAACGCGGTGGAGCATGCCGAAGGCGGGCCCGTCAAAGTGCGGGTGGTCGGTTCGGATACCGCGGTGGCGGTGGAAGTATCCGACCGCGGTATCGGCCTGAGCCCCGAGCAGGCCTCCCACGTTTTCGACCGTTTCTGGCGCGCGGATACCTCCCGGGTCCGCAAATCCGGGGGAACCGGCCTGGGCCTGACCATCGCCCGCGAGGACGCCCTGCTCCACGAAGGGCGACTGCAAGCCACCGGCGAATTGGGTGTGGGATCCACCTTCCTCCTCACCGTGCCCCGCACCCAAAAAGCGGCCTTCACCCCGCCGCTGCCCCTGCGGGTGGCGGCTGCCGAAGACTGGCAGGACAGCGGGGATATTCCCATTGAGATCGCGCGGGCGGATACCACCGGGTCCCTGCCCGCGGTGGGTACCACCGGCACGATTCCAGCTATCCGCGCAACTGCGGTAGCGCCGGTGGACGCAAGCGGCGGGGCCGCTGCGGCGTCGTCGCCGAAAAATGCGGTACCGGGCACGGGCGTTTCCGGTACGACGACGCACACCCAAAGCGCGCCCACCGGAACAATAGCGCCCACCGGTACGGCGGCGCCCACCGGGCCGGCGGGGAAGGAGGACGCATGAACACGCAGGTGCTGAAGAAAGCGGGGCGGGGGCGGGCCCTCGCGGTGCTGCTCAGCGTGGTGATCCTGGCGCTGGCCGGCTGCGGGCGGCTGCCGCGCTCCGGGCCGGTCAATGAGGCGAGCGTGCCTCCCACCGAAGAAGCTGTTTTCGGACTCACCCCGGCCGGCCCGGCCACCGGTGCCTCACCCGAAGAAGTGATCCGCGGTTTCCTGCTGGCCGGAAGCAGCGGGGCGGGCGACGATTACGCCACCGCCCGCCAATTCCTCACCAAAGAAGCCGGCCGCACCTGGAACCCGCGCTCCCAGGTGCGCGTCTACCCGAATTCTCAAAATATTTCCCCCACCCAACGCGAGGACGGCACCTACGTTATTTCGGTGACTGCGCAGGGAACCGTGGATACCGGCGGGCGCTACACCGAAGCCTCCACGGACGCCATCCACTCCACCACCTTCAAACTGGACCGCAATGCCAGCGGCGAATGGCGCATCGCGGAACTGGAAGACGGCATCATGATGACCGATAGCCTCTTCGCCTCCATGTACGTGCGCACCCCGCTGTATTTCATCGGTCCCGGCTCGGATACCATGGTGCCCGACCTGCGTTTCTACCCGCGGATGACCTTTATTTCCTCCACGATTGCCGGGCTGCTAGCCGGGCCCTCGCCCTGGCTTGCCGATGCGGTGCACTCGGAAATTCCTACCAGTTTGCGTATGGCCTCCAGTCCGAAACTGGAAAGCGGGGTGCTGACCTTGGATGTCACCGCGGAAATCTCCACCTTGAGCCGGGAATCCCAGGCGCGTGCCGTGCAGCAAATCCAGCGTTCCTTCACCGGCCAGAGCGTGGTGCCGGTGCATTCGGTGAATATTACGGTGTCCGGTGAGCCGCTCGATACCATCGCCATCGCTGACCTGCCCACGTATCCTTACGGGGCTTATGACCTCACGGTGCTGGAGAATAACCGGCCCTACAAGGTGGAAGAAGGCAAGACCCGCCCGGTCTTCAGCAGCGGGGTGTTCGACGATATCCAGGTGGCGCGCATGGCCGGGAACTATTCCGATTCGGTGGCCTCCTACGCCCTGCTCACCGCCCAGCGCGATGCCCTGGTGCGGGTGGGAAGCGATGGTTTCCAGCCTTTCACGATGGTGCGTGGAGAACGCCTGGTGGAGCCCTCCTATGACTACTGGGGTTGGGTGTGGACTTCCGAAACCGATAATAAGGGCGTGGTGCTCGCCGCGGCCGATGACGGCCGGGTGCGCGAGCTGACCGCGCCGTTCCTCAAGGGGGCGCGGATTCGCGAGGTGCGGGCTTCGCGTGAGGGCGCGCGGCTGCTCATCGTGGCGCAGGTGGGGGATACCGTGCAGATGCTCATTGCTCCCATCCAGCGCGATGCCCGCCACGAGCCGACGGCGCTCGGCGACCCCCTGGAAGTGGGGCAACGCCTGGCGGATGTGAGCTCGGTGGCGTGGATTTCCAGCACGGATATCGCGGTGCTCGGGCGCGCTACCGCCGGCACCGACCCGCTGATTTTCGCGGTTCGGGTGGGCGGGCCCATGGAACGCCTCAACGTCACGCCCTACCCCGGTTCGGTGCGGCTGACCGCCGGGCGCGGGGAGCAATCCATCGTGGTCCTCACCGACCAGCAGGTGGTTGCCACTCGCGACGGCGGGGCGTGGCGCCCGGTCGCCACCGGCGTCACGGATATTGTGCTGCCGGGGTAGCTGGGTTTCTCGAGGCGCCGGGTGTTCGGGGAGCTGCGCTTTTCGCGGCGCCGGGCTTTCCGGGAGCTGGGTTTTCGAGGCGCTGTCCACAAGTTCCCAAACGTCGCGCGTATCCACAGGCCGTTTGCGGGTAGCTGCGTTTTCGGGGCACGTGCGGCACGCTGGAGCCATGTTTATTGGTACGACGCCGCTCCCGCCGCCCCGCGCCCCATTGGCACGTAACGGTGGTGTTACTGGTGTGCTGCGCTCCTGGGCCGGTGCTCTAGGCGACCTCGTCTTCCCGCGCTGGTGTGCCGGATGCGGGGCCTGGGATGCCACCCTGTGCCCGGCCTGCACCCGCGCGGTAGCCGGCAGCTGGCGCGGCGGGGAAGGCCGCGCACCCGCGCTCATGCAGATCCTCCCCAACGGCGATGAAGAAGCCCTCTTCCCGGTTTTCGCCCTGGGGGAATACGTCGGGGTACGCCGGCAAGCACTCCTCACCTGGAAACACGGGAACGACGCCGCACTCACCGCCCGCTTCGCCACTCTTTTTGCGCAGCGCTGCCGGCAGCTCGCTCCGCTCTGGGAGGGCACGGCGCTCAGCGTTATTCCCGCGCCCTCGGGCGCGGCTCGCCATCGGGCCGGGCGTTTCATTGCCGGGCACCTGGCGCAGGCCGCCGCGCGGGGGCTGGTTGCCGGGGGAGTAGATGCGCGGGCCGCACCGGTGCTCATCAGCGGGGAAAGCGCGGGTAGTGGGCTACTCGGCGGCATCCTGCGCGGTGAAGCACCTGGCGGCGGGGCACTCGGCGCGCTTCCGGCGCGGCTCCTGACCCGCGCAAAACACGCGGCGCAAGAAAAGCGGGCCCGGGCCGGGCAGCGCCACCTTGCCGGTCAGCGGGAGCGGGCCGCAAAAGGCCGCGGGATCCGGCTGAGCCCGGGCATCACCATTCCCGGGCGGGTCATTCTTATTGACGATGTTCTCACCACCGGATCTACCCTGGCCGGTTGCGCCCGAGCCATCGCGCAGGCGGGTGGGCACGTGGTTGCGGCATTGGTCCTAGCCCTCGCTCCGGATCCGCGTCCAGCGAACTCGCGCACAGCGTTATCGCTGCTCCAGCCCTTTCAGAATGTTGTGAACTGAACTACACTTAATGCTACGAAATAACGGTGCCGGCCGCGCTAGCGGGCGAAACGAGCAATGGTGAACGTTGAGCCGCATGCGTGCCGGGTGACCCAGGATAGGGGGTGGTGCCTCTCTTATCCGCGTGAGAAGCGGGCATTTTTTCAGCGGGCCGCGCGCCCGCCACTACATCCCAAGGAGGACACCGTGGAGATTATCGTCAAGGGTAGGAACACTGAAGTTTCGGACCGTTTCCGCAATCACATTGAAGAAAAAATCGCGAAGGTGGAACAGTTCGCTCCGCGCGCTCAGCGCGTTGAGGTAGAGGTGTCGAAGGAAAAGAACCCCGCCCAAGCGGATAACTCGAAAGTTATCGAAATCACGGTTATTGATAAGGGCCCGGTTATCCGGGCTGAGGCCTCAGCTGCTGATCAGTACAGCGCCCTCGATCTAGCATCCGGAAAGCTTTTTGAGCGGCTGCGCCGCTCGCGTGATCGTCGCAAGTCCCATCGGCGTGTGGTTGAGAAGGTGGGCGAACCGCTCACGCTCACCGCGGAGGAGCTCGCGGCAGAAGCGCAGGTGGAGCCCGCGCCCGAAGCCGAGGTGGAAGCAACGCATCCCACCCGCCCCGAAACTACCGGGGAAGCGGTAGAAACCCAGCTGGGGGATTCCCCGGTTGTGGTGCGCGATAAGCTCTACGAAGCCAATCCCATGTCCGTGGACCAGGCTCTCTACGAAATGGAAATGGTAGGCCACCCCTTCTACCTCTTCATCGACGAAGAAACGAAGCAGCCGTGCGCGGTCTACCTGCGCCACGGCTGGACCTACGGGATTATTCGTCTCGACACCACGGTGCACTAAAGACTGCACCCCGGTGTGGCCCGCGCCGCACCTGCCGCACTGAGTAGCGGGATAGCAGCGGAATACAAGCGGGCCAAAGCCACGAATACACACCAAGGCGAGGGACCGAGCATTATGCCCGGTCCCTCGCCCTGTGCTCGGCCCCGCGCCCTGTGCTCGGCCCCGCGCCCTATGCTCGGCCCCTCGCCCTATTTCCCAGATCGTAACTGACCATGCGCAGCCGCCTCCGAAAACAAAGTGCGCATAAGAGCACCGTTTTCACCCGGTTTCATGTTCCTTACGCGCACTTGACGGGGTTGACGGTTCGAAATGCGCACTCTGAGGAGGAGAGAGACCGGGTCGGATAACAAAGTGGTACTGGAGCTACAGCCAATCCCCGATTTTCTGTCGTGCAGTACCACTCTGTGTGGCTCGATGTTCCCCAGTACCACCCTGCCCGCCGTGCGCGCGGCTCGCTAAGATAGGGGAGGTGAACGCAGAAGGAGAGTTAGCCGTGACACATGCATCCCCCGCCCCCGAGCAAGCCACCCCGGAACGCCCCTATCGGGTAGCGGTGATCGGCGCGGGACCGGCCGGGATTTACGCCTCGGATATCCTCAGCAAATCCGATATCCCGGTCAGCATTGACCTTTTCGATAAGCTGCCCACTCCCTACGGCCTGGTCCGTTACGGGGTCGCGCCTGACCACCCGCGCATCGGCTCGATTATCAAAGCCCTCCACGCCATCCTCAAACGCGGCGATATTCGCTTCCTCGGAAATGTGAAAATCGGGGAAGACGTTCACATGTCCGAAATTCACGAGTTTTACGATGCCGTCGTCGTCGCCACCGGCGCCGATCAATCCGTACCCCTGGACGTCCCGGGCGCCGATCTTCCGGAAGTCTACGGGGCCGCGGATTTTGTTTCCTGGTATGACGGCCACCCGGATGTGCCGCGCACCTGGCCCCTGAATGCCCGCAACGTCGCGGTTATCGGGGTGGGGAATGTGGCCCTCGATATTTCCCGCATCCTCGTGCGTTCCGCGGACGATCTGCGCGCCCACACCGATATTCCGGAGAATGTGGAGCGCGGGCTGCGCGCTAACCCCGTCGAACACGTGCATATCTTCGGGCGGCGCGGCCCGGCCCAGGTAAAGTTCACCCCACTTGAGCTGCGCGAATTGAGTGAAGTGGCCGGGGTGGATATCCAGGTCTACCCCGAAGATTTCCAATACGATGCCGGCTCCCAAGAAGCCCTGGATTCCTCGAAGATGACCCGCCAGGTAGTCGACCTTCTCACGGATTGGGTCTTCAACGATCCGGAAGAAATGACCGCCCCGCGCCGAATCCACATCCACCTCATGCAGGCGCCGGTGGAAATCCTCGGCACGGATCACGTGACCGGCATCCGCATGGAACGCACCCAGCTCCAGGGGGATGGCACCGTGACCGGCACCGGCGAAACCGTGGATTACCCGGTGGAAGCCGTCTATAGCGCTATCGGCTACGCCTCCGAACCGCTGGACGGGCTGCCCTGGGATCCCATCCACCGGGTCATCCCGAATGAGGAAGGTCGTATCGTCACCGATACGGGGGAGACCATCCCCGGCTACTACGTGACCGGGTGGATCAAACGCGGCCCCGTGGGCCTGATCGGCTCCACGAAATCCGATGCGCGCCAAACCATCCGCCACCTCGTTGCCGACGCCCAAGCCGGCATCGCGCGCGCCACCGGGGACGGCTCGGGCGGGCGCGGGCTCCTCGACCTCCTCACCGAACGCGGCGTGAAATGGACCACTTGGGAAGGGTGGGAGCTCCTGGAAGCTTTCGAGGAAAACCTCGGCGCCCAGCAGGGCCGCGCCCGCGTCAAGGTGGTCAATCGTGACACGATGACCGCGATTTCCCGCGGGGAGTCGCACGACGGCGCACTTCTCTAACCATCCGCTCATCCCTCACCTTCCGCGACAGAAAGAAGAACGCTTATGCACGGCGAATACAAGGAACTCGGCCAGAAAATGGCCATTGTTGACCTGGACGTGGTCGATAACAAACTCGCGAATGTTCGCCTCTCTGGTGATTTCTTCATCGAACCGGATAGCGCGCTGTGGCGTATCACCGATGCCATCGAGGGGCTGAGCGCGGATGCTTCCGCGGAGGATATTGCCCAGGTGGTGGAAGCGGCGGTGCTCCCCACCGATAACCTCTTCGGGCTGAGCCCACGCGGGGTCGCGGTGGCGGTGCGCCGCGCCGTCGGCCACGCCCTGGCCTGGGAAGATATCGATTTCGAGGTCCTTCACACCCCGGTTATCCACCCGGTTCTCAATATGACCATGGATGAAACCCTCCCCGAAGCGGTGGCCCGCGGGGAACACAAGCCCTTCTTGCGTATCTGGGAATGGGACCGCCCGCTCGTGGTCATGGGCTCCTACCAGTCCTATTCCAATGAGATCAACCAGGACGGGGTGGACCGCCACGGGATTACCGTGGGCCGGCGCATTACCGGCGGGGGCACCATGTTCATGGAGCCGGGCAATTGCATCACGTATTCGCTGGTGGTGCCCACCGCGCTCGTGGACGGGATGTCCTTCCTGGAGTCCTATCCCTTCCTGGATGCCTGGGTGATCGAAGCCCTCGCGCGGGTGGGGGTTAAAGCCCACTACGTCCCCCTCAATGACATCGCCTCCGACCGCGGCAAAATCGGCGGCGCCGCCCAGAAGCATTTCGCGACCGGCTATATGGTTCATCACGTCACCCTCGCCTATGACATCGACGCGGACAAAATGATGGACGTGCTCAATATGGGCAGCGCGGGCAAAAAGAACCGCGGGCACCGCTCCGCGAACAAGCGCGTGGACCCCATGAAGAGCCAGACCGGGATGGAACGCGACGCCATTATCGAAGTATTCAAAGACGTTTTCACCCAGAAATACGGCGCGAGCCAGGGGCAGATCACCGCGGAGGACCTGCGCGTGGCCCAGGAACGCTACGAGGCGAAATTCTCCACGCCCGAATGGATTCACCGCCTGCCCTAAGTTCGGTTGCGGCGCATGGGCGCGCTATTGCATTGCGTACGTGCGCGGTAGTGCGCGTGCGTGCGCGTAAGCGTGTATATGGGCCCTGCGGCACGTGCGTACGCACCCTTGCACGCGTAGGTACGACGGCGCAGCTAGCGGTCGGCGCGCTCGCCGGGCAGCCGGGGGAGTGGTGGTGGCCACGTTCCCGCCTCAAAAGTTGACAGTAACTTTCCTCCCTGGGTAATCTCATCTGGTGCCTTACGGAAGGGCGGCCACGAAGCCTTTCTTCCGCGGGGTGAAAAACACTTCTTCGGAAGTTATATTGGCGGGTTTCCCGAGCGGCCAAAGGGACCTGACTGTAAATCAGATGCGTTACGCTTCGTAGGTTCGAATCCTACACCCGCCACGAAATGTCGAAATGGTTGATCTGTTTCACATTTCTCGCACTGTTGGTTTTTCAGCGTGAATCGAGTAAGCTTGGTACTCGTTGCGAAATCGGCATCGCCCCGATAGCTCAGTCGGCAGAGCGTCTCCATGGTAAGGAGAAGGTCAAGAGTTCGATTCTCTTTCGGGGCTCCGTTGCCGCCTCATGCGGTGACATGAGGCGGGGTAGCTCAGATGGTCAGAGCGCACGACTCATAATCGTGAGGTCGCGGGTTCAATCCCCGCCCCCGCTACTGACTACCAGTAGGGCACAACCTTGAGGAGAAAAAGGAATGGCTAGCAAGTCTGCTGACGTGCGTCCCAAGATCACCCTCGCCTGCGAGGTGTGCAAGGAACGTAATTACATCACGAAGAAGAACCGCCGCAACGATCCGGATCGTCTGCAGCTGAAGAAGTACTGCTCGCGGTGCAATGCCTCCACGAACCATCGCGAAACCCGCTAATAGCGCGGTAGCGTGACGGTATCCCACCCGGGATGAACCCCGGCCGGGATGCACAGCTCAAGGGAAGCCTGAACGGGCTTCCCTTTTTGCGTATCTGATGGCCCCGGCTGCGCCGTCGTCCCACTAGCGCGCGGGCTGAAGCTGCGCCGTCGCCGCGAAAGCCGTAGGCTAGAACAATGAGCTGTACTCTTCCCGAACCACCCGAACCGCATCACGTGAGCGCGCCGGTGCTCTCCACCCGGGCCCGCAGCGGAGCTACCACCCTCGCCGAACTCACCACCATCGGCGTGGGCGGAACCTTCACCGAACTCGTGGAAGCCACCACCGAAACCGAGGTGGTGGATACCGTACGCCGGGCGGACGCGGCCGGCACCCCGCTCCTCGTTATTGGGGGCGGCTCGAATATCCTGCCCGCGGATAGCCATTTTGACGGGATTGTGCTGCGCGATATGCGCTCCGGGATCGTGTTGGATTCGCTGGGCAGCTGCGAAGGCGCGAATTTTTCCGCGCTGCCGGGAACCCCGTGGGATGACCTCGTGGTCCACGCGATTTCCCAGGATTGGGGCGGTTTTGAAGCGCTCTCCGGGATTCCGGGAACCGTTGGCGCGGCGCCGGTGCAAAATATCGGGGCCTACGGGCAGGAAGTCGCTGCGACCCTCGCGCGTCTCAAGGTTTATGACCGGCGCGAAGAACGCATCCGCACGCTGTTCCTCGCGGATATGCGCCTGGGCTACCGCACCTCAATTCTCAAGGAAACCATCGGGGAATACGGGCCGAGCCCGCGGTATATCGTCCTTGAGGTGACCTTCCAAACGAAGCTCTCCAATGTGTCCGATCCCATCGGCTACGCGCAGCTGGCCCGCCACCTCGGGGTGGAGCTCGGGGCGCGGGTGCCTTCGGAAACGGTGAGGGAGGCGGTGCTGGAGCTGCGCGGTAGCAAAGGCATGGTCCTCAATAATGCCGACCGCGATACGTATTCGTGCGGTTCTTTCTTCACCAACCCGGTGCTCACCACCGCGCAGGCGCAGCGGCTCCCGGAAGACGCCCCGCGTTACGAGGTGCACGACGCCGCGCACGCAACTCTGAGCGGCGGTGTTCCCGTGGTAGACGGGCTGGTCAAGACCTCAGCCGCCTGGCTGATTGAGCATGCCGGGTTCACCCGGGGCTACGGGCACGGCCCGGCGCGGCTCTCTTCCAAGCACACCCTGGCGCTCACCAATGCCGGGGGAGCCACCGGTGCGCAGCTGCGTGCCCTCGCCCGGGAAATCCAGGCCGGTGTGAAAGATGCCTTCGGGGTGGTGCTCCATCCCGAGCCGGTGGTGCTCGGCGGCCTGGAAGCCTAGTCCTCTTCTGCCAGCCAGGCATCAACCTCCGCGAGCCAGGCTCGCTTCGAGGAAGCGGAGGCGAAGGACGCGCGGATGGAACGGCGAGCCAACTCGGCCAACTCCGCATCGGAGAAGCCCTGCCGGCGCGCGATCTCATACTGGGCATTGAGGCGGGCCAGGAAGAGCAGCGGGTCATCGGCACCCAGGGCGATGATTGCCCCGGCGTCGAACAGGGTACGCAGGGGAACATCGTCATTTTCGCGGAATACCCCGAGCGACACATTCGAGGCAGGGCATACCTCCAGCGCGATTCCGCGCTCCACAATCTCACCGATGAGGGCGCGATCCTCGGCGGCCCGCACCCCGTGGCCGAGCCGGTCCGGATTCAGGTGCGTGATGACCTCGCGCAAATGCTCGGGGCCGAGCAGCTCCCCGCCGTGGGGAACCGAACGCAGGCCGGCCCGCCTGGCGATGCGGAAAGCTGCCTCGAATTCCGCGGTGCGCCCGCGCCGCTCATCATTGGAAAGCCCAAAACCCACAACCTCACCGGGAGCATCCCCGGCGTAGCGGGCGGCCAGACGGGCCAGGGTGCGCGCATCGAGCGGGTGGCGGGTGCGCGAGGCCGCCACAATAACACCCACCTCCACCCCGGTATCCCGGGTGGCCGCTTTCGCCTCGTCTAAAACAATTTCGAGGGCCGGGGTGATACCGCCAACGTAGGGGGCGTAGGAGGTCGGGTCGATTTGAATTTCCAGGCGCCGCGATCCTTCCGCCCGGTCGGCCCGGGCTGCTTCGCGTACGATCCGCCGCATTGCTTCTTCAGATTGAACGACGGCGCGCGCGGCATCGTAGGCACGTTGGAATCGGAACCAGCCGCGCTGGTCCGCGGGCACCTGCATCGCCACATTATCGGTGAGGTTCTCGGGCAGGCGCACCCCGGCGTGGCGGGCCATGTCGACGAGACTGGGCACGCTCAGCGAACCGGTGAAGTGCAGATGCACATGGGCTTTGGGGAGGGCAGCAAGGTCACGCACCCCTCCATCTTCCCACGCCGGCGGCGAGCGTGGCGCGCGGGTATCCGCGCGTGTGCCGGCCGAGCATCCGCACGCGTGGCGCGCGCCCGCATTGTGCCACCGGGGTGGATGCGGCACTATTGTTCTATGGCTGCATCTTCGGAAAGCGCTGATTTAGCGCTGCTGACCGGCCCGGACGCCGGGTCGATGCTCGCCACCGCGCTTCCCGCTTGGCAGCTCCTCTCCTGGGCGGTCCACCGCGTCAATCACCGCCCCGGGGCCGGCGTGACCGTGAGCTACACCGTGACGGCGCGCGCCCGCGGAGAAGGCGGGCGCCCCACCGGCCAAGCGCGCGAAAAATACGTATGTGCATCCACCGCGCAGCTCTCCCAAACTTTCACCCCCACCCTCGTGCGCCTCACCCACCGCGATACTGCCGTGTGGGTCTGGGAATATCCCCATGATCCCGAGCTTCCCGCGCTTCCGCTGGCCGTCACCCCGAGCCGAATGTCGGCATTCCTGGGAGAAAAAGTAGCGGTGGAGCTCAAAAGCTACCGGCCCACCAGGCGCGCCGTCGTCAAAGTCACCACCGCGGGTGGCGGAAGTGCTTTCGCGAAGGTGCTGCGCCCACCGGCCGCGCAGTCCCTGGCCAAACGCCATCGCATGCTCGGCCAGGCCGGGGTGCTCGCGCCGCGGGTGGTGCGTGAAGATCCGAGCGGCCTCGTTCTTATTTCCACCCTCCCGGGCGAGCCGCTAGCCAATTGGCTGGCCCGCGGGCTGGGGGACCAGAGCGTCGCGCTTTTCGATACCCTGTGGAATCTGCAAGAAAGCCTGCCGGCCGCGGCCATCCACCTCACCCACCGGCCGGCCTGGGCGGATCGGGTGGGCCACTACGCGCACGCCGCCGCGGTAGCGCTCCCCGGAATCGCGGCTCGCGCCCACGCGGTAGCCAGCGGAGTCACGGAGATGATGGCCAGCCTCGATCCCGGGCCTATCGTGCCCGTGCACGGCGATTTTTACGAAGCCAATATTTTCGTGCAGCGCGGGCCCGCGGTAGGCGTGCCCGCGCCAATGGGGACTGCGGTAGGCGCGCCCGCGCCAACGGGGCCCGCCGCGCCCAGCGCTACCGGCTGGATGGCCGGCGTTATTGATGTGGATTCCCTCGGGCCGGGCTACCGCGCTGATGACTGGGCCTGCCTGCTCGGGCATATGAGCGTGCTACCCCACCTGGCCCCGGCCGCCTACCCGCACCTGCGTTCCATCCTGGGGCAGTGGTGCGCCTTGCTGGAACAGCGTTTACCTGCCGCGCCCGTGTACGCGCGGGCAGCCGGGGTCACGCTCTCCCTCGTTGCCGGGGCCGCCCGCACCGACGGCACCCGCTGGGAACACGATGCCCTCGGGCGGCTGCGCGAAGCCGAATACTGGCTCTCCCGAGCGCGCTACCTGGCCGGATACGGAGGAAATGCCTACCCGCGGGGCTAGCTGCGCTCCCGATACACCCGCTGCCCGGCGAGCGGCGTCGTCGTTAAAACCCGGATTTTTCGTCACCTGACAGTGCCGCACCCACCACGCACAAACAATACTGTTCACCCGCTCGTTACATTGTGCTTGCTTTCCGGTAAATGAGTTAAGTGAACCTTAGAGGGCCCACGTTCTGTTAGAAGGGATAAAAGGACAATGGGATCCTCACATTTCACTGCCCGGCGCGCGGTGGCAGCAGCAGCTGTGGCCGCCGTCGGCTTCTCGGCGCTCGCGGGAGGTGCCGCTTCGGCGGAAAATACCACCTACCGCACCGCGAACGGGCCGGAAAACTGCGTTATTTTTGATTCGCAAGGCAACGTTATTCCGCCCAAACCCGGCGATTGCGCGCAATTCGGTAAGGCGGGTCAGGGGCGTTCCAACGCCAAGGCCCGCAACGTCATCCTCATTATTGGTGATGGCATGGGCCAGTCGGAAATCACCGCGGCCCGCAACTACCTCAAGGGCGCCTCGGGGCGTTTCGAAGGTATTGACGAACTCACCTCCGAAGGTATGTACACGCACCATTCCCTCTACAAGGATGGTGCTTTCAATTACGTGACTGATTCGGCCGCCTCGGGAACCGCCTGGGCCACCGGTACGAAGACGTACAACGGAGCCATCGGCGTGGATCTGGCCGGCAAGCCGGTGCAGAACCTCATTGAGCAGGCCAAGAACGCCGGGATGCGTACCGGCAACGTGACCACCTCCGATATTCAGGATGCCACCCCGGCCGTGATGGGTGCGCATTCCACCAGCCGCAGCTACTACGCTCCCTCCGGTAACTCGAAGCCGGCCAAGGGCGCGGACCTGCGTGAAAACGGCGGGCTCGGCTCCATCTCGGAGCAGATTGTGGACACCCGCGCGGACGTGACCCTGGGCGGCGGCGCGAAGTACTTCGACGCCATGGTGACCACCGCCTCCGGGAACACCAACCCCTTCCTCGAGGGGGCGGCCAAGTACAACACCCAGTGGGAAGCCAATAAGTCGGTTCTGGACAACGCTCGCGCGAATGATTTCCAGGTGGTGACCACCGCTGATGAACTCGCGGGAATCACCAAGGCGAACCAGGATTCTCCGGTTCTCGGGCTATTTGCGCCCTCGAATATGACCACGGCCTACAAGTCCTCCCAGGCGAAGGTCGGCGGGGCAAAGGCCGATCCGCTCACCTGCGAAAAGCAGGATATTGGCACCGAGCCTGAACTTGTGGATATGACCCGCAAGGCCATTGAACTTCTCGATGACCCGAGCGCGGAGAAGGGCTTCTTCCTCCAGGTTGAATCCGCCTCTATCGACAAGCGCGATCACGCCTCGGATGCCTGCGGGCAGATCGGGGAAACTGATCGCCTCGACCAGGCCACCAAGGTTGCCCTGGACTTCGCGAAGAAGGACGGGCAGACCCTCGTTATCGTGACCGCGGACCACTCGCATACCGCGCAGATTGTGTCCGACGGCGACGACCACGTGGGCCCCGTGACCCGCCTGACCACCGCCGATGGTTCGCCCATGTCCATCCTTTACGGCACCACGAAGGTCGCTGAAGATGGCACGAATGCCGGTTCCCAGCAGCACACCGGCGCGCAGCTGCGCGTGGCCGCCTACGGCCCCGGTGAAGAAAATGTGCTGGGCCAAACCGACCAGACCGATCTTTTCTACACCATCGGTAACGCACTTTCCCTCAACGCCGAAGCCTCCACCGCCGCCAGCGATGCCAATCTGGCCAAGCCGGTAGCCGGTGGGGCCAAGATGGCCATCGCCGTGGACGAAAACGGCAAGGTGACCGTGCCGGCCCCCGGTGATTTCGCCCAGTACGGCAAGGACGGCGAGCAGCGCTCGGACGCCAAGGCCAAGAACGTGGTGCTCTTCATCGGTGACGGGATGGGCGATTCGGAGATCACCTCCGCCCGTAACTACCTTTACGGGGCGAACGGGCGCCTGCCCGGTATCGATAACCTCGACTACACCGGGTCCTACACCCACTTCTCCATTGATCGCGACGGCGCCATCAACTACGTGACCGATTCGGCCGCTTCGGGTACCGCCTGGGCCACCGGCACCAAGACCTACAACGGCGCTATCGGCGTGGACCTGGCCCAGAAGCCCCGGGAGAACCTCCTGGAGAAGGCGAAGCGGGCCGGGCTCAAGACCGGTAATATCACCACCTCGGAAGTGCAGGATGCCACCCCGGCGGTCATGGGTGCTCACGTGACCAGCCGCTCGCATTACGCTCCCTCCGGGAACGCAAAGCCCGCCAAGGGTTCCGATCTGCGTGAAAACGGCGGGATGGGTTCGATTTCCGAACAGCTCGTGGATACCCGTGCGGACGTGACGATGGGCGGCGGCGCGAAGTACTTCGACGCCGAGGTTCAGGTGTCCGGTACCTGGGGTGAGACGACGCGGTGGACGGCCGGTAAGTCCGTGCTGGAAAACGCGCGCGATAATGACTTCCAGATTGTGACGACGGCGGAGCAGATGGCTGCCCTGACCGAAGCCAACCAGGATAAGCCGGTCCTCGGTCTCTTCACCCCGGGCAATATGCCGCGCATGTTCAACGAGTCGGTGCCCACCCCAGGCAAGCCGACAACCTACGAGACCTGCACGATTAACGAAGCCCGGACCGCCGATGTTCCCACCCTGGCGGCCATGACCCAGAAGTCCATGGATCTGCTCAAGAACGACGCCGGATTCTTCCTCCAGGTGGAAGCCGCCTCGATTGATAAGGCTGATCACGGGGCGGATGCCTGCGGTCAGATTGGCGAACTGGACGATTTGGATCAGGCAGTTGCGGTGGCGCAGCGCTGGGCCAAGGAGAATGGTGAACCCACTCTTATCCTCGTGACCGCCGATCATGCCCACACCTCGCAGATCGTGGGTGCGGGAAGCACGACCTCCGGCGTGAACACCATCCTCAAGACGGTTGATGGCGACTACATGCAGATGTCCTATAACACCGCGGCCTCCAATGAGGTGGCGCGCGGCGGCCAGGGCCACACCGGTGCCCAGCTGCGTATCGCGGCCTCCGGCCCGGGTGCGGAAAACGTGATCGGGCGTACCGATCAGACCGACCTGCACTACACCGTGGCGAATGCGCTCGGCCTGGATAAGGAATCGCAGCCGGTGGTCAATCAGTTCGTGAAGGAAGGTGCCAAGCCGGATCCGAGTGTTGATCCCAGCGCTGACCCGAGCGTGAATCCGACGCCGGAACCGGGTACGGATCCGAGCGGTGATCCCACCGTCCCGGCCGAGCCTTCCGATAACGGCAACACCTTCTACGTATCCAATAACTGGACCGCCACCGTGGCCCAGGCTGTCTTCAGCTTCGGGCGCGCCGGCGACGACGTGCTCGTGGGCGACTGGAACGGGGATGGCAAGGATAGCTTCGCGGTGCGCCGCGGGAACACCTTCTACGTCTCCGATACCCTCGCGGGCGGCAAGGCACCCATCGAATTCTCCTACGGTAAGGCCGGGGACACCGTGCTCGTGGGTGACTGGGATGGCGACGGTAAGGACACCTTCGCGGTCCAGCGCGGCAACACCTTCTACGTGGCGAACTCCCTCAAGAGCGGTAACGCGGATGAAGTCATCAGCTACGGCCGCTACGGGGATACCCCGCTGGTCGGTGACTGGGATGGCGATGGCAAGGACACCTTCGCGGTACGCCGCGGCAATGTCATCTTCGTCAAGAACGCCATTGTTTCGGGTAACGCCGATACCGAGTTCTCCTACGGCAAGGCCGCGGACGAAGTTTTCACCGGAGATTTCGACGGTAACGGAACCGATACCTTCGCGGTGCGCCGCGGCAACGCGCTGCTCGTGAAGAACTCCCTCAATGCCGGCCCGGCCGATCTCACGCTCCACTACGGACGCGTGGCCGACGAACTCTTCGTTGGTGACTGGGACGGTAACGGCACCGATACCCCGGCGGTGCGGCGCTAAATACCGACGCTCAGCTGCCTGAATAACGGGTCAAGCACTGTGGGCCGCGGCGGAAACGTCGCGGCCCACATGTGTTGGGAACGTGCCGGATTAACCATGCGGAGCACAGCCGGCCGGCTAGGCAGCTCTCCGGCTGCTAGGCGAAGTAATCGCGCAGCCGCGCCATGCCCTCGGCTAGCTCCGCATCGGAGAGCGCGTAGGAGAAGCGCAGGAAGCCGCCAACCCCGAAGGCTTCCCCGGGCACCGCGGCAACATTAATATCGCTCAGGAGCTGATCGGCCAGCTCCAGGGAGCTCGTGGCGCGGCGGGGGCCCGCCCCGCCCAGCAGGCCTGCGACGTCGGCAAAAACATAGAAGGCGCCATCCGGGGGCGCGACCTCCACCCCGTCAATACTGGCCAGTTCGCTCACGATGCGGCCGCGGCGGCGCGCGAAGCCCTCGCGCATTTCCTCGATGCGGTCGCGCGGGCCGGTGAGCGCGGCGATGGTGGCCCGCTGCGCCACGTTATTGACATTCCCGGTCAGATGCGAATGCACTCGTTTGACCGCGGCCATCACATCCGCCGGACCGTAGAGCCACCCAACCCGCCAACCCGTCATCGCGAAGGACTTGGAAACCCCGCCGATCACCAGGGCTTGCTGGGCCAGCTCGGGCACTTCGGCCAGCGGGTAGGCGGTGCGCACTCCGTCGTAGGTGAGGTGTTCGTAAATTTCATCGACCACCAGCCAAATCCCGTGCTCAAGGGCCCAAGCGCCGATAGCGCGCACTTCCGCGGCGCTGTAGACCGCGCCGGTCGGATTGGTGGGCGAGCACAGCAGCAGCGCCTTCGTTTTCTCGGTACGGGCGGCCTCGAGCTGCTCCACGCTCACCTTGAAGCCCTGCGCCGGGGGCGCGTACACCTCGGTGACGGTACCGCCGAAGAGCTTAATAACTTCCGGGTAGGTCACCCAGTAGGGGGAGGGGAGGAGCACGTTATCGCCCGGGTCGATGAGCGCCGCCCACGCTTCGAAATTAGCCTGTTTCGCGCCATTAGTAACGACGACGCAGCTCGGGTCAATCCGCACCCCGGCATCGAAAGCGACTTTGGCGCAAATCGCCTCGCGCAGCTCCGGCAAGCCATTGGGGTCGGAGTATTTGTGATTACGGATATCGCCGGTGGCGGCAGCCGCGGCGGCAACAATATGATCCGGGGTGGGGAAATCCGGTTCCCCGGCCCCGAAGGAAATAATGGGGCGGCCGGCGGCCCGCAGCTCACGCTGGCGGGCATCCACCGCGAGGGTGGCGGAGGGAGCAAGGGCTTCCAGGCGCGCGGAAACGCGGCGCGGGGTATGGGGGCTCGGTGTAGTACTCACCCTCCCATTAAACACTGTCCCGGCCGCGGCTGTGACCTTTCTCCAAGGGAAGGTGCGGAAGTGGACGGCCGGGGCGTTATCGACTATGCTATTCCGGGTATGACGGCCTTGCGGTCGTGATACTCCAACGTCCACCTGGCGGCCGGAGCTCGCGGAGCACCCCGGTTTCAGGCATAATGGTGGAGTTGCCAACCTAGGGTAGTGGCGCAATTGGTAGCGCATCGGTCTCCAAAACCGGCGGTTGGGGGTTCGAGTCCCTCCTACCCTGCTCCTGCCCCGCCAATACTGACGGGGCATTGTTACGACGAGGAAAAGGACGCACTGTGAAGGAAGTTGCAGCATCCAAGTCCTCCAAGGGCGCTGCGGAGAAGAAGGGCTTCTTTGCCCGGCTCGCGCAGTTCTTCCACGAAATCTTCGGTGAATTGAAGCGCGTCCAGCGCCCCTCCCGGGAGGAACTGGGGCAGCTGTTCACCACGGTGGTGCTCTTCATCCTCGCCGTGATGGTCTTTATCGGAATCTTCGATCTTATTTTCGGTCGCGCCACCGTCTGGATCTTCGGGTAGGTCCAGAACCAGGGCCGGCCCCAAGAACAGTGAGGGAACAGCGTGTCTGAGAACAATACCGCGCACGACGATCTTTTTATGGAACCGGGTGTAAGCGCGCCCGCTGAGGAGGCTGCTCCCAGCGCGGATTCCCTCACCGATACCACCACCCCGGAAAGCGTAGCCGCGGAAGAAACCGCCGGCCCTGCTTCCGAAGAAGCGCCCGAAGCCGCTGCTGAAACTGGCGAGCCCGCTGAGGAACCCGCTCCGGCTTCCTCCAAGAAGGGCAAGAAGAAGGACGGCATCGTCACCGAAGAAGAGGTGCGGGCCAAGCTCAAGGGCCTGGAAGGCCGCTGGTACGTTCTCCACACGTACTCCGGTTACGAAAAGCGCGTCAAGCAGGACTTGGAAGTCCGCCTTGTCTCCATGAATATGGAGGACTACATCTTCCAGATCGAAGTCCCCATGGAAGAAGTCTTCGAAGTACGCCGCGGGCAGCGCAAGCTGGTATCGCGGGTGCGCATGCCCGGATACGTGCTCATTCGCATGAACCTCACCGATGATTCCTGGCGCGTGGTGCAATCCACCAATGGCGTGACCGGTTTCGTGGGCAATGGCCGTACCCCGGTGGCCCTCACCTTCGATGAGGTTGTCACCATGCTGACCCCGGTGGTGGAAGCCGCCGCGGCAGACGAAGCACGCGCCGCGGGCCTGCCCACCGGCGCCACTCCGGAAACCATCGCTCCCTTCGAAGTGGGCGATCCGGTTACCCTCACCGCCGAACCGTGGGCCGGAATGCCGGCCACCGTCTCGGAAATCGACGCGGAAAACCAGCGCCTCACCGTGATGATGACGCTCGTCGGTCAGGAAACCCCGGTGGAGCTCTCCTTCGCCCAGGTGCGCAAGGAAGACTAAGTTCCACGTGGCCGCTGCGGCGGCGTCGTACTTCCGTAACCTGCGCACGCATAGACGTAAGGGTGTAGAAACGCGAGTACGCCGGCAACGCAGGCTCGTATCTCGCGCAATGTAACACAAGCTCCGCGGTGTGTCTCACACAGGCGGGGCTTTGTGCATCGCTTACTTTCCCGTAATATAGATAGGCGTGCCGTCGCTAGCCATTGCGACGGCTGTTCAATGAGAAAAGGACCAGATATGGCACCGAAGAAGAAGGTTGCAGGCTTCATTAAGCTACAGATTCCTGCCGGCCAGGCCACCCCGGCCCCGCCGGTTGGTCCGGCTCTCGGTCAGCACGGCGTGAACATTGTTGAGTTCACGAAGGCGTACAACGCCGCGACCGAATCCCAGCGCGGAAACATCGTCCCGGTGGAAATCACCGTCTACGAAGACCGCACATTTGATTTTGTTCTCAAGACCCCGCCGGCGGCGCAGCTCATCAAGAAGGCTGCCGGGGTGCAGAAGGGTTCGCCCACTCCGCACACCCAGAAGGTTGGGCACCTCACGGCCGATCAGCTTCGCGAAATCGCGAAGATCAAGGAGCCGGACCTCAATGCGAACGACATTGACAACGCCGCCCGCATTATCGCCGGCACCGCCCGCTCCATGGGCATCACCTCGGACGCTATCTAAATAGCGCGTGCTGGAAGGCGGCAGCGCCGTCGTTCCACCGCAATCCGAGACCACAACGTAACCGGAGCTAAGAGCATCGAGCAACCGCGCTCTTAGACTCCGCAGGTTCCCGAGTGGAACCGTGGAAGGGCCACGCAGGCTCGCTGACCACACCTGCACTAAAGGAGAAGCAGAAATGGCAAAGCGCTCGAAGGCATACCGCGCCGCAGCAGAAAAGATTGCGCCCGGTGTGCTCTACACCCCCGTGGAGGCAATGCGCCTCGCGAAGGAAACGTCCGTGACGAAGTTTGACGCAACCGTGGAAGTTGTGTTCCGTCTCGGCGTGGATCCGCGTAAGGCGGATCAGATGGTTCGCGGTACCGTGAGCCTGCCCAATGGCACCGGCAAGACCGCCCGGGTGATCGTCTTCGCCCAGGGCGAGCGCGCCCAGCAGGCTATTGACGCCGGCGCGGACGAAGTTGGCAGCGACGAACTCATTGAACGCGTTGCCGGTGGCTGGACTGATTTCGATTCGGCGGTGGCCACCCCGGATATGATGGGCAAGGTCGGCCGCCTCGGCCGCGTGCTCGGCCCCCGCGGCCTCATGCCGAACCCCAAGACGGGCACCGTCACCATGGACGTGGCGAAGGCCGTCAGTGATATCAAGGGCGGACGTATCGAATTCCGCGTGGATAAGAACTCCAACCTGCCCTTCATTATCGGCAACACCTCCTTCACCGAGCAGCAGCTCCTGGAGAACTACGCTGCCGCCTACGAGGAGATCATGCGTCTCAAGCCTTCCTCCTCGAAGGGTCGCTACATCCTCAAGGCTACCGTGTCCACCACGATGGGCCCCGGCATCCCGATTGATGCCACCAAGACTCGCGCCGAAGCCTAAGGGCCGGTTGGCGATTAAGCGGATATACGCGTAACGCGAAGGGCGGGGATCCTCAGGGGTCTCCGCCCTTTGTTATACGTACGGCGGTTCGCGTATCTGCGCGCATACATCGCTGTGGCGGGCGCGCGCGTTCCGCCGTTTTTTCTTGTCGTAACCGTGCTTTAGGCTAGAGCCGTGACTTTCCATCCGCGCGTACGTGACGCTTTGCTCGCCTGCCTCCTCATGCTGCTCTGCCTGGGGTGGGCGGCGTGGGCCTTCGCGCACAACCCGTCCATCAACCCGGTGGGGGAGTGGACCTACCTGGACTATTCCCTCAAGGCATCCAGTGGCACCGTCCCCGCCCCCGGGGATGTGATGGCCCCGCAGGCCCGCCAGGCCTGGGCCTGCCATGCCCCGGCCGGTACTGCCATCACCCCACCACCCTGCGATGCCTGGGATCAGGTGGCCCCGGCGGATTGGCCCTATCGCGCGGAAAACTACAATGCTTTCCACCCGCCCCTGTATTTTTTGGTCGACGGCGCCATCGCGCGCCTGGCCGGCCTGGCAGGATTGAGCTTCCTCACGGGCGCCCGCCTGGGGTCGGCGGTGCTGGTAGCCGCCGGAGTGGGGCTTTTCTACGCCGCGCTGCGCGCCTGGCGCTTGAGCCCGGTGGTGTCCTTCGCGGCGGCGCTGTTCTTCCTGGCGGTGCCCTCGGTGGCGGCCAGTGCCACCATGGTGCATAACGATGCCGTGGGCCCGCTGGCCGGCGCGGCCGCGGCATGGCTGAGCGCGCGCATCGTGGTAGGTAAGAAAACCGGCTGGGTGCTGCCCGCGCTGATAACCGCGGCTATCTGCCTCTCCCGGGTCATTTCCATCACCGGAATTTTGGCGATTCTGGTGCCGGTTACCTTGGCGATTTGTTGGCCGGGCCTGGTGGGCTTCGGGCGGGCGCAGCGGCGCCACCTCGCGGTGCTGCTCGGTACTCAGGTACTCACGGTGGCCGCCTGCTACCTGGGCTGGGATGCTATCCAGGGCGCCCGTACCCCAGAAGGCTACGTGCCCGCCATCAACGCGATCTCTACCTCGCCGGTAAGCGAGGCCAGTACTGGGCGGCTCCTTCTCAGCCTTCTCAATCCCTACGGCCTAACCAATCCCGCGGCGAAATACCACTTTTCCCCGGAGCTCATCTCCGCTCCCACCCAGATCTGGGGCACGGTGGCCTATGTTGTTCTGCTGGTCGGACCGCTCCTCGCGCTGGTGGCGGGGCTGCGCTCGGTGCGCGGGCGGGTGCTCGGTCTATCGGGCGCTACCGGGCCACTTATTGTGGGCGTGGTGGTCCAGGCGCGGGAAATTATCAACGGCGGTCTTTACTTCCGTTCCATTCCGCGCCGCTACGGGATCGCCAATGTGGCAGGGGCACTGGCCGCTATCGCCCACCTGGCAGACCGGCCCATCTGGCGCGGTGTGCTCATGGGGGCCGGGGCGCTGGGGTACCTGTGTTTGCTCGCCGGGCCGGTGTGGGCGTAGCTGCGCCGTCGTACCTATATGGACCGGGCCAGCGCACGCTATATGTACGCCTTCAGTGCGTGTGCCGGACCGCCGGCGGTGCACGGGCCGGAAGTGGATCTTCGCGGAGGGCCACCTATCCGCGCCCGTGAGGCAAGCCACGCGGATCGGCCTTGGCGTGGCCGCGCGAAAACGATAGACTAACCGATGCCAAAGACCGCAGGTTCCAACGGGATCAAACTCGCACCGCGAGGCCAG
Source organism: Actinotignum stranguriae (assembly GCF_051265215.1). NCBI lineage: Bacteria > Bacillati > Actinomycetota > Actinomycetes > Actinomycetales > Actinomycetaceae > Actinotignum > Actinotignum stranguriae. The sequence continues at coordinate 89,135 of NZ_JBOZCJ010000001.1, read as the reverse complement.
CGCAGGTAAGAACAGAGCTAAATGTTGCCGTGCTCACGGCAGGTCATCCAAGCCCCGTGCCTTACCGCGCGGGGCTTTTTCGTTGCCGATCCTGCGGGTAAGACCGGAAGGAGGCCCCATGGCACGGACCGATAAGTCTGCAGCGATTGCGGAACTCAAGGAGCTCTTCGAGAACTCCACCGCTGTGCTGTTTACTGAGTACCGTGGCCTGACGGTCGGCCAGATGAAAGATCTGCGCCGGTCGTTCCAGGGTGGAGCTGTCTACAAGGTCGCCAAGAACACCCTTCTTGATATCGCCGCGAAGCAGGCCGGAGTCGAGGTAGCGGAGGGGACCTTCCAGGGTCCGACCGCCGTTGCTTTCGTCACCGGTGAAGCTCCGGAAGCCGCGAAGGCCCTCAAGACCTTCGCCAAGGAGAACGAAGCCCTTATCCTCAAGGGCGGCGTGATGGACGGCGCCCAGCTGTCCGCAGACGACGTCAAGCAGCTCGCGGAACTCGAATCCCGCGAAGTCCTGCTGGCCAAGTCCGCCGGTGTTCTCAAGGCGCTCATGTACCAGGCAGCGTACGTACTCAACGCGCCGGCCACCAAGGCCGTTCGCACCATCGACGCCTTGCGCGCCAAGCAGGAAGCGGCTGCGTAGCCACTTCCACCTCGGAATATCACGGGTATCGAATAGCGACTATCACGGATATTTCGGAGTTTTCGCGGCTCGGCATACGCGTCGCGGAGCGGCCCCCAGCCGCGCACCCAGTTAGATCTGCACGGCAGGTATTTCTGCCCATCAGATAGAGTCTGCTCGCTAGAGCGGAAAGGAAGGCCATCATGGCTAAGCTCTCGACCGAAGAGCTCATTGCAGCTTTCAAGGAGCTCACCCTCGTTGAGCTCAACGATTTCGTCAAGGCGTTCGAAGAGGAATTCGACGTTGAAGCCGCGGCTCCCGTTGCCGCCGTTGCCGCTCCGGCCGCTGCCGGTGGCGACGCCGGTGCTGCCGCCGAAGAGAAGTCCGACTTCGATGTTGTTATCGAAGCCGCTGGCGACAAGAAGGTTGCGGTCATCAAGGAAGTCCGCGCCCTCACCTCCCTCGGCCTCAAGGAAGCCAAGGACCTCGTGGACTCGGCTCCCAAGGCCGTCCTCGAAGGTGTGGACAAGGACACCGCCGAAAAGGCCAAGGAAGCCCTCGAGGGCGCCGGCGCCACCGTTACCCTCAAGTAACACGGCACGCCGAAAACTCGGCTAATCGGCTGAAAAATCAGCCATCGGCGCGCGGGCTTCACGCCCGCGCTCCACTCCACAAGCGGATACGCCCCGGCGTATCCGCTTGTTTGGTTTCCGTGATGTGAGACCCCGTGCTATTGGCCGTCCGGCGCCGTGCTGGATCGCAAAGTGGTACTGGAGCTACAGTCAAACCACGATTTTCTGTCGTGGAGTACCACTTTGTCAGTCCCGATGTTCTCCAGTACCACTTTGTCGCGATGGTACGCACGAAGGTTGTTCCCGGCTACACTGGCACGGGTGAGCATCGGCGCACAGGCGGATGCGAGGCCCGAGGCAGGGCCGGAAACGGATACCAGCTCGCCCCGGAAACGAGCCGGGACGAGCCCGGAAACGCCCCGGAAACGAGCCCGGATACAAACTCAACGATGATAACGAAGACGAACGTGAAGATGACGCAGGAAACAACGACGAATCACAGCCCCGAATCGTGCTTAAACCAGAGCTCCGAATCGCCCCAGGAGCAAACCCTGAACCCGGGCTCAAAGAAGAGCCCGAGTCAGACCCCGGAGCAAAGCCCGAACCAGCGCTCAAGCGAAGCCCTGAGTTGGCGCCCCCTCACCCCGAGCGATATTCCTGCGTGGGCCGCGCTGGGCGCCGCGGATCCTTCTCTGCTCCACTCCGCCACGGAGCGCGATCTGCGCGATTTCCTCGCCAATCCTGAGGTCGATCCGGCCACTGAAACCCTCGCGCTGTACCGCGGCGATCACCTCCTCGCCGGAGCCACCGTATCCACGATGGGCGACGTCGACCAAGATGATGACCTCGATATTTATATCGGCTATGCCTGCCCGGACCTCACGTACCTCCCCGAACTCCTCAGCCGCTGCGAGCAGCTCGCCATCGGACTCGCCGAACGCTCCGAAACCCGCTATTCCGGGCTGTCGGTGCAGGTAGCGCGCGATGATGACGCAGAAGAAACCAACGCGGCGCTGGGAGAGCTCGGCTACCGCCTCACCCGCAAATACGAAGTGATGCGCCGCCCGGCCGCGCAAATCCCTACCGTCCACATCGACGGCGTGACCTTCCGCGCCCCCACCCTCGCCGACGAAGAACCGCTGCGCCTCGCCCACGCCGAAGCTTTCCGTGACCACTACGGGCGTTACGATTACGAGGCCGCATCCTGGCACTCCTTCCTCACCGGGTGGCGCATGCGCCTGGACTGCTCCGTCGTGGCGCTCAGCGAAGAAACCGGCGCGGTAGTGGGCTACGCGCTCGCCAATGACTACGGCACCGAGCTCTATATCGAATATCTCGGCTCGCTGCGGGCCGTGCGCGGGCGCGGGGTGGGCGGCCAGCTTGTGGACCGGGTCATCACCAATGCGGCACGGGCCGGGTATGCCACCGTAGGGCTGGACGTGGATACCCATAGTTCCACCGGGGCCGGCCGGCTGTACACCGCCCACGGGTTTGAAGGCTACTGCGCCGAGGTGACCCTCGAAAAACGCTTGCGCTAGAGGAGGTGACCACGCGGGACTGCGGCGTCGTCGTGCTACCGGAACGCCCCGAGCAACGGCGCCCCGGCGCACGCAAGCTCGCCACCCGGCCCGGGCCGCGCCACATACGCACGCACCCGCAGACCTGCGCGAACGCCCCGCGCCCCGGCGCCCCGGCGCGCCCGCACTTGCATGTACGCCGTTCTTGTGCGAAAGTACTTTCGGACGATGAAGTTCAGATGAGATACCGGCACCGCCAAGCGCTGGTATCCCTATGTGTGACCCCTCGCATAGGCCTGGGGTCTTGGTTCTTGCCGTTAAAACGTGTAGTGTAGAAACTTGCGTTGACACTCCTATGCCCTTGATCACCTCCGCAGCGCTTTTCGGCGTGATATCGCGGTTTTCGGTGAGGGTGACTGGATTGTCCTTCTGCCAGATTCGTCAGGGAAGGATCCACTTTGGCTGCTTCGCGCACATACTCGCTCGCTGCACATAACGGCAAGCCGGTTGTTGACCGCGTATCTTTCGCGAAAATCCATGAACCACTGCAAGTGCCGAATTTGCTCGGCCTCCAAACCGATAGTTTCGGTTGGCTGATCGGCTCGGATAAATGGGTCGCGGAAAACCCCGGCGTTCAGTCCGGGCTCGAAGAAATCTTCGAAGAAATTTCCCCGATCGAAAATGCCGCGCAAACCATGGGCCTGGTGCTCTCCGCCCCGCATCTCGAGGAACCGAAGTACTCCATCCTCGAATGCCGCGAACGCGATCTCACCTACTCGGCCCCCCTGTACGTCACCGCGGAATTCCAGAACTACGAAACGGGCGAAATCAAGTCGCAGACCACCTTCATTGGCGACTTCCCGCTCATGACGGACCGCGGTACCTTCATCGTGAACGGTACCGAGCGTGTAGTGGTGTCCCAGCTGGTGCGTTCCCCGGGCGTGTACTTCGAGCGCACCGCGGATAAGACCTCCGATAAGGATATTTACAACACCAAGGTGATTCCCTCCCGCGGCGCCTGGCTGGAATTCGAAATCGATAAGCGCGATGCGGTGGGCGTGCGCGTGGACCGCAAGCGTAAGCAGTCCGTGACCGTATTCCTCAAGGCCCTGGGCATGACGGAATCGGAAATTCGCGAAACCTTCTCCGAATTCCCCATCCTCATTGACACCCTGGAAAAGGACACCGTCCACAACCAGGAAGAAGCCCTGCAGGATCTCTACCGCAAGCTGCGCCCGGGTGAACCGCCCACAGCGGAAGCGGGCCGTACCCTGCTCAATAACTTCTACTTCAACCCCAAGCGGTACGACACCGCGAAGGTGGGGCGCTACAAGATCAACAAGAAGCTGGGCCTGCCGGAGGATAACACCGCTCGCCAGCTCACGCTCACGGATATCACCGCGGCGCTGCGCTACCTGCTTGCCCTCCACCAGGGCATGGATCGCATGGGGGAGGACGGCGAATTCCCGACCATCCTGTGCGCCGAAGGTGCCACCCCGGTGCGCGTGAGCACCGATGATATTGACAACTTCTCCAACCGGCGCGTGCGCGCGGTCGGTGAGCTCATCCAGAACCAGGTCCGCACCGGTTTGGCGCGCCTGGACCGGATGGTGCGCGAACGCATGACCACTCAGGAAGTGGAAGCGATTACGCCCTCCTCGCTCATCAATATCCGCCCGATTGTCGCCGCGATTAAGGAGTTCTTCGGAACGTCCCAGCTTTCGCAGTTCATGGATCAGAACAACCCGCTGGCGGGCCTGACCCACAAGCGCCGCCTCTCGGCCCTCGGCCCGGGCGGTCTGTCCCGTGATCGCGCGGGCATGGAAGTGCGCGACGTGCACCCCTCGCATTACGGGCGCATGTGCCCCATCGAAACTCCGGAAGGTCCGAACATCGGCCTCATCGGTTCGCTGGCCTCCTTCGCGCAGATCAATTCCTTCGGCTTCATCGAAACGCCCTACCGGCGCGTGGTCGATGGCCGGGTCACGAACGAGATCGATTACCTCCAGGCCGGGGACGAAGATAACCACAATATCGCCCAGGCCGAAGCGCCCATCGACGCGGACGGCCACTTCCTGGAAGAAGAAGCGCTCGTGCGCGTTCCGGGCGGCGAACCGGCCCTCGTTCCGGTGGACGAAATCGATTACATGGACGTGTCCGCGCGCCAGATGGTTTCCATCGGTACCGGCATGATTCCCTTCCTCGAGCACGACGATGCCAACCGCGCCCTCATGGGTGCGAATATGCAGCGCCAGGCCGTGCCGCTCATCCGCCCGGTTTCCCCGTACGTGGGAACCGGCTGGGAGATGCGTTGCGCGGTTGACTCCGGTGACGTGACGGTGGCCGCGGCCCCCGGCGTGGTCACCGAAGTGGATGCCGACGCCGTGCACGTGGAACAGGACGACGGCCGCCACGTCATCTACAAGATGTCCAAGTTCGAACGTTCCAACCCCGGCAACTGCATTAACCAGCGCGTGGTCGTTTCCGCTGGGGACCGCCTGGAAGCGGGAACTCTTATTGCCGACGGCGCAGCTACCGAAGGTGGCGAACTCGCGCTGGGGCAGAACTTGCTCGTGGCCTTCATGTCCTGGAATGGCTACAACTACGAAGACGCCATCATCCTCTCCGAGCGCTGCGTGCGCGATGACCTCCTCACCTCGATCCACATCGAGGAACACGAGGTCGATGCGCGTGATACCAAGCTCGGCCCGGAGGAAATCACCCGCGATATCCCCAATGTGTCTGAGGAAATGCTTTCGCATCTCGATGATCACGGGATTATTCGCATCGGTGCGGAAGTGCGCGCCGGCGATATCATCGTGGGCAAGATTACCCCCAAGGGGGAAACCGAACTCACCAGCGAAGAGCGCCTGCTGCGCGCCATCTTCGGGGAGAAGGCCAAGGAAGTTCGCGATACCTCGCTGCGCGTCCCGCACGGCGAATCCGGCATCGTCATCGATATCCGCCAGTTCGATAAGGAAAATAACGACGAACTGCCCTCGGATGTTAATGAGACCGTTCGCGTGTACATCGCCCAGCGCCGCAAGATCACGGTGGGCGATAAGATGGCCGGCCGCCACGGAAATAAGGGCGTTATCTCCCGCATTCTTCCGGTGGAAGATATGCCCTTCATGGAAGACGGCACCCCGGTTGATATCATCCTCAACCCGCTGGGCGTTCCCGGCCGCATGAACCTCGGCCAGGTGTACGAACTGCACCTGGGTTGGGTGGCTTCCCGCGGGTGGGATGCCAGCGCCGCCCGGGAAGCGGGTGAAGAATGGGCCCTGCGCCTGCCCGAAGATACCGTCAAGGCCGCCCCGGGTACCCGGGTTGCCACCCCGGTATTCGACGGCCTCCAGGCCGATGAGCTGGACGGACTGCTCCAGTCCACCCTCCCGGATGCGGAAGGCCACACCCTGGTCAATCGCTTCGGCAAGGCCCGGCTCTTCGACGGGCGCACCGGCGATCCCTTCCCGGATCCGGTCTCGGTTGGCTACATGTACATGCTCAAGCTGCACCACCTCGTGGATGATAAGATCCACGCCCGGTCCACCGGTCCGTACTCGATGGTGACCCAGCAGCCCCTGGGCGGTAAGGCACAATTCGGCGGCCAGCGCTTCGGTGAAATGGAAGTGTGGGCCCTGGAAGCTTACGGTGCCGCACACACCCTGCAGGAAATGCTCACGATCAAGTCCGACGACACCGTGGGCCGCGTCAAGGTGTACGAAGCCATCGTCAAGGGCGATAACGTCCCCGAAGCTGGTATTCCGGAATCCTTCAAGGTTCTTATGCAGGAAATGCGGTCGCTGTGCCTGAATGTGGCAGCTCTCGATGCATCCGGTCAGGTCATTGACCTCCAGGATGCAGAAGAAGATCGCATGCGCGCTGCGGCCGGCCCGGAGGAGCCCGTGCTGCAGACCGGTCTGGAGGATCTGTCCACCGGAGCCGACTTCTAAAATCTCAAATCTTCTTAGTGGCGCACAACATCGGAAGTAGGAATCTTGCTCGACGTTAATCGTTTTGACCAGCTCCACATTGGTCTGGCAACCTCGGATGATATCCGTGCCTGGTCGCACGGTGAGGTGAAGAAGCCGGAAACTATCAACTACCGCACCCTCAAGCCGGAAAAGGACGGCCTGTTCGGCGAACAGATCTTCGGGCCCACCCGCGATTGGGAATGTGCCTGCGGTAAGTACAAGCGGCCGCGGTTCAAGGGCATCGTCTGCGAACGCTGCGGCGTGGAAGTCACCCGCTCGAAGGTGCGGCGCGAACGGATGGGCCATATTGAGCTCGCCGCTCCCGTCACCCATATTTGGTACTTCAAGGGCGTGCCCTCGCGCCTGGGCTACCTCCTGGACGTAGCCCCCAAGGACCTCGAAAAGGTCATCTACTTCGCCGCCTATATGGTGACCGAAGTTGATGAAGAAGCCCGCCGCGCAGATATGCCCACCCTCCAGTCCGAATACGAACTGGAGCGCCGCGCCCTGGAAAAGAACCGGGATGTTGCCCTCGAAAGCCGCCAGCAGGAGCTCGAAAAGGAGCTCGCGCAGGCCGAAGAAGATGGCGCGACCGATTCCCAGAAGCAGAAGATCAAGCGCGCGGCCGATAACGACCTCGCCAAGATCCGCAAGAATACGGATCGCGAACTCGAGCGCCTGGAAACCATGTGGGATCGCTTCACCAAGCTCAAGGTGGGGGATCTGGAAGGCGATGAAGACCTCTACCGCGAAATGGACGCGCACTACGGCGACTACTTCAAGGCCGCCCGCGGTGCGGAAGCGATCCAGGCCCGGCTGCGTTCCTTCGATCTGCAGGCCGAACATGACCGCCTCGTGGAGGTCATCGAATCGGGTACCGCCCAGCGCAAGGCTCGCGCCCTCAAGCGCATCAAGGTGGTCAACGCCTTCCTGCACTCGGATACCAAGCCCGAATCGATGGTGCTTGATGCCCTCCCGGTGATCCCGCCGGACCTGCGCCCCATGGTGCAGCTGGACGGTGGCCGCTTCGCGACCTCCGATCTCAACGACCTCTACCGCCGCGTGATCAACCGGAATAACCGCCTCAAGCGCATGCTGGACCTGGGCGCCCCGGAGATCATGGTCAATAACGAAAAGCGCATGCTCCAGGAATCCGTGGACGCGCTCTTCGATAACGGCCGGCGCGGGCGCCCGGTGCAGGGCGCGGGCAACCGCCCCCTCAAGTCGCTCTCCGATATGCTCAAGGGCAAGCAGGGCCGCTTCCGCCAGAACCTCCTGGGTAAGCGCGTGGACTACTCGGGCCGCTCCGTGATCGTGGTGGGCCCGACCATGAAGCTGCACCAGTGCGGGCTGCCGCGTGTGATGGCCCTCGAACTGTTCAAGCCCTTCGTGCAAAAGCGCCTGGTGGACCTGGAAATCGCCAAGAATATCAAGGCGTCCAAGCGTTTCATCGACCGCCAGCGCCCCGAAGTATGGGACGTTCTCGAAGAGGTTATGCGCGAGCACCCGGTGCTCCTCAACCGCGCACCTACCCTGCACCGCCTGGGCATTCAGGCTTTCGAGCCGCTCATGATTGAAGGCAAGGCGATCCGCCTGCACCCGCTGGTGTGCTCCGCCTTCAACGCGGACTTCGACGGCGACCAGATGGCCGTGCACCTCCCGCTTTCCGTGGAAGCCCAGGCCGAGGCGCGCATCCTCATGCTCTCCTCGAATAACATCCTCAAGCCCTCCGACGGGCGCCCCGTGACCATGCCTTCGCAGGACATGGTGATCGGGCTGTTCTACCTGACATCTCAGGTCGACGGCGCCACCGGGGAAGGCCGCTACTTCACCTCCATTGATGAAGCGCAGATGGCCTATGACATGGGCAGTCTTGACCTCAATGCGAAGGTGAAGATTCGTTTCGAAGCGGACGTTGTTCCCCCGCGCGGCTGGAAGGCCCCGGAGAACTTCGAAGAAGGCGACCGGCTGCTGCTGGAAACCACCCTGGGCCGCGCGATCTTTAATGATTCGCTCCCGGTGGACTTCCCCTACGTCAATGAGACCGTCGATAAGAAGGTGCTCGGCGGGATCGTCAATCGCCTGGCCGAACGCTACGAGAAGGTCTACGTGGCCGCCTCGCTGGACGCCCTGAAATCAGCTGGTTTCTACTGGGCCGGGCGCAGCGGCGCCACCATTGCGGTATCGGACGTCGTCGTACCCGAATCGAAGCCGGAAATTCTGGCGGAAGCCGAAAAGAAGGCCGCGGTTATCGAAAACCAGTTCCTCACCGGCCGTATCGAGGACGAGGATCGCCGCCGCGACCTCGTGGACCTCTGGTCGGAAGTGACGGACGCGATTGCCGTGGAGATGCGCGAAAACTTCACCGCGGATAACACCGTGAACCGAATGGTGTCCTCCGGGGCGCGCGGTAACTGGGAACAGGTCCGCCAGATCGCGGGTATGCGCGGCCTGGTGGCCGACCCGAAGGGCGCGATTATTCCCCGCCCGATTACCTCGAATTACCGCGAGGGCCTCTCGGTTTTGGAATACTTCGTGGCGACCCACGGCGCCCGCAAGGGCCTGGCGGATACCGCCTTGCGTACCGCCGATTCCGGGTACCTTACCCGCCGCCTCGTGGACGTGGCGCAGGATGTTATCGTGCGCGAATCCGATTGCGGGACCAGCCGCGGCCTGACCAAGACCATCGCGGAGAAGGGCGCCGACGGCACCCTCATTCCCGATCCGCAGCTGGATACTTCCGTGTACGCTCGCACCCTCGCGAAGGACGTTGTATCCGAGGATGGCGAAGTGCTGGCGGCTGCCGGAACCGATCTGGGCGATGCGATTATCGAGCATCTCATTGAGAATGGCGTGACCCAGGTTTCGGTGCGTTCCGTGCTGACCTGCCAGTCGCGCACCGGTACCTGCGCCAAGTGCTACGGCCGCTCCATGGCCACCGGCAAGCTCGTGGATATCGGCGAAGCGGTGGGTATCGTGGCCGCCCAGTCCATTGGTGAACCGGGTACCCAGCTGACGATGCGTACCTTCCACACCGGTGGTTCGGCCTCCGCGGACGACATCACCCAGGGTCTTCCCCGTGTGCAGGAACTCTTCGAAGCCCGTACCCCGAAGGGCGAGGCCCCGATCGCGGAAGCGGCCGGCATCCTCCAGATCGAGGATGGGGAGCGCGTACGTCGCCTCATTATTCAGCGCGACGACGCCGAAGAGGACCTTGTCTACCAGGTCTCCAAGCGAGCCAAGCTCTTCGTTCCCGAAGGCGGCCACGTCAATGTTGGTCAGCAGCTCGTGGAAGGTAGCGTGGACCCCAAGAAGGTGCTGCGTATTTCCGGGCGCCGGGTGGCTCAGGAACATATCGTTTCCGAAGTGCAGGCGGTGTACCGCTCCCAGGGCGTGGAAATCCACGACAAGCACATCGAGGTCATCGTGCGCCAGATGCTGCGCCGCATTACCGTGCTGGAAGCGGGAACCACGAAGCTGCTCCCGGGCGAACTCGTGGATGTGGCGCGCTTTGAAGATGAGAACCGCGCGGCGATGGCCGAAGGTGGCAAGCCCGCCTCCGGGCGCCCCGAGCTCATGGGTATTACCAAGGCCTCCCTGGCCACGGATTCCTGGCTCTCGGCGGCCTCCTTCCAGGAGACCACCCGCGTCCTCACCGAGGCTGCACTCAATTCCAAGTCCGATCCGCTCGAGGGCCTGAAGGAAAACGTTATCCTTGGTAAGCTCATCCCGGCCGGTACCGGCCTGGAGACGATGCGCTCGGCCAAGATCGAACCGACTGCCGAAGCTCGGGTGGAGTTCGAAAAGAACAATGGCTTTGCCGCCACCGATTTCGACATGTTCGATGACACCTTCCCGTATACCGACTTCCAAGAGTTCGATCTCGGAGCCGGCTACGGAATGTTCTCCTAAATAAGTTCCCCGGTAGCGGGGGAGTTCCCAGCGGGGCGGCCACGGTGTGGCCGCCCCGCTGCGGCGTCGTCGTAAAAAGAAACGCGGCGCAGAAAAACGGCCCGGGTGGGCCCGCAGCCCGTGTGTTTCCTAACACCTCAGCCCGCGAAGCTTTGACGGCTCCTCGCATTAACCGCTATTCTTGTTTAGGTTGCCTGTTTGCGGGTCTGTTGTGGCGGCCCTCGGCCGTCCCGTAATGAGCGGTGTGCGTTCGGGCAGATTTGGCAAACGTTATAATATTCATCTGTCTATCAGGAGAAGTAGTGCCTACAATTCAGCAGCTGGTCCGCGAGGGCCGCGCGAAGAAGAAGCGCGCTCCTAAGCGCCCGGCGCTTAAGGGGAGCCCCCAGCGTCGTGGGGTGTGCACCCGCGTGTTCACCACCACCCCCAAGAAACCGAACTCTGCGCTCCGTAAGGTTGCCCGTGTTCGCTTGTCCTCCGGCATCGAAGTGACGGCGTACATTCCCGGTGAAGGTCACAACCTGCAGGAACACTCCATTGTCCTCGTTCGCGGCGGTGGCGTGAAGGACCTCCCCGGTGTGCGGTACAAGATCGTCCGCGGCGCCCTTGACACCCAGGGCGTGAAGAGCCGCAACCAGGCTCGTTCCCGTTACGGCGCCAAGAAGGAGAAGAAGTAATGCCTCGTAAGGGTCCGGTTAAGAAGCGTCCGCTGGTTAGCGATCCGGTTTACAATTCCCAGCTGGTGACCCAGCTGGTCAACCGCGTGCTCGTGGATGGCAAGAAGTCCCTGGCGCAGTCCATCGTCTACGGTGCGATGGAAGGCGTGGCGGAAAAGTCCGGGCAGGATGCCCTGGCGGTTCTCAAGCGCGCTATGGATAACATTCGTCCGCAGCTGGAAGTGCGTTCCCGCCGTGTTGGTGGCGCCACCTACCAGGTGCCGGTGGAAGTCAAGGCTGGCCGTTCCACGGCCCTCGGCCTGCGCTGGCTGGTGGAATTCGCGCGCCAGCGCCGCGAAAACACCATGACGGAACGTCTCCTCAACGAAATCCTCGATGCCTCCAACGGCCTTGGTGGTGCTGTGAAGCGCCGCGAGGATACCCACCGCATGGCGGAAGCCAATAAGGCCTTCGCCCACTACCGCTGGTAATCACCAGGGTTATCTGACCCGCGATATAGAAGAGAGCGAAAAGTGGCACAAGAAGTGCTTACGGACCTTTCCAAGGTTCGCAATATCGGCATCATGGCGCACATCGATGCCGGCAAAACAACGACCACCGAACGCATCCTGCTCTACACCGGCATCAACCACAAGCTGGGTGAAACCCATGACGGCGCCTCGACGACCGACTGGATGGAACAGGAAAAGGAACGCGGCATTACGATTACGTCTGCCGCTGTGACCGCGTTCTGGAAGGGTACGCAGTTCAATATCATCGACACCCCCGGCCACGTTGATTTCACCGTGGAAGTGGAGCGGTCCCTGCGCGTGCTGGACGGCGCCATCGCGGTGTTCGACGGTAAGGAAGGCGTGGAGCCGCAGTCGGAAACCGTGTGGCGTCAGGCTGATAAGTACCATGTGCCGCGTATTTGCCTCATCAACAAGATGGATAAGTTGGGGGCTAACTTCGACTTCTCCGTCCAGACCATTCGGGACCGCCTCGGCGCCCACCCGACTGTCATCACCTTCCCGATCGGCGCGGAGAATGACTTCTCCGGCGTGGTGGATGTCCTCAAGATGAAGGCCATCCGCTTCCCCGAAAAGGACGCCCAGGGTAATGACACCTGGGGCGCCGTGGTGGTGGAAGAGGATATCCCCGCGGAACTGCAGGCCAAGGCCGAAGAACTGCGTATGGCCGCCATGGAAGATGCCGCCGAAGCCTCCGATGAACTCATGGAGAAGTACCTCGAGGACGGCGAGCTGAGCACCGAGGATATGATCAAGGGTCTGCGTATCCGCACCATCGCCTCGGAAATCTACCCCGTGTACGCCGGTTCGGCTTACAAGAACAAGGGTATTCAGCCCGCGCTGGACGGCGTGGTGAACTTCCTGCCCGCCCCGATTGACGTTCCCGCTATCAAGGGCTTCAAGCCGGGTCACGAAGAAGACGGCGAAACCGAAGAACGCCACCCGAGCGAGAACGAACCGTTCTCCGCGCTGGCCTTCAAGATTGCGGTGCACCCCTTCTACGGCAAGCTCACCTACATCCGCGTGTACTCCGGTAAGGTTTCGGCCGGCACCCAGGTGCTCAACTCGGTCAAGGGCCGCAAGGAGCGCGTGGGCAAGATGTTCCAGATGCACTCCAATAAGGAAAACCCTGTTGAAGAAGCGCATGCCGGGCATATTTACGCGTTCATTGGGCTGAAGGATACCACCACCGGTGATACCCTCTGCGCCCAGGACGCCCCGATTATTCTTGAGTCCATGTCCTTCCCGGAGCCCGTGATTCACGTGGCGATTGAGCCGAAGTCGAAGGGTGACCAAGAAAAGCTTTCCGTGGCTATTCAGAAGCTCGCGGAAGAGGATCCGACCTTCACGGTTCGTCAGGATGAGGAAACCGGCCAGACCGTTATCGGCGGTATGGGCGAACTCCACCTCGATATCCTCGTCGACCGTATGAAGCGTGAGTTCAAGGTTGATGCGAACGTCGGTGCTCCGATGGTTGCCTACCGCGAGACGATCCGCAAGAAGGTCGATAGCGTCGAATACACCCATAAGAAGCAGACGGGTGGTTCGGGCCAGTTCGCGCGTGTCATCGTCACGTTTGAGCCGCTTGACTCCAACGAAGACGGCGATACTTACGAATTTGTCAACGCCGTGACCGGTGGTCGCGTTCCGCGTGAATACATCCCGTCTGTTGATCAGGGTATCCAGGAAGCCATGCAGAATGGTGTCCTCGCCGGGTTCCCGGTGGTGGGCGTCAAGGCCACCCTGGAAGACGGCGCTTATCACGACGTCGACTCCTCGGAGCTGGCGTTCAAGATCGCGGGTAACCAGGTGTTCAAGGAAGGCGCACGCCGCGCCAACCCGGTGCTCCTGGAGCCCATCATGGACGTGGAAGTCCGCACCCCGGAAGAGTACATGGGCGACGTTATCGGCGACCTGAACTCCCGGCGCGGTATGATCAAGTCCATGGAGGATGCGACGGGCGTCAAGATCGTGCGCGCCAACGTGCCGCTGAGCGAAATGTTCGGCTACGTTGGTGACCTGCGGTCGAAGACCCAGGGGCGCGCGGTGTATTCCATGCAGATGGATTCCTACGCCGAAGTCCCGAAGGCCGTTGCGGAACAGATCATCGCGGAATCTCGTGGTGAATAGTCGCCGGTTTCGTTTACAATAGGTAACTGTTCGGAACAGACCGGATTATGCGCGAGCATCATCCACATAGCTGTAAGTAATTTCTAGAGTCCCAGGAGGGCCCAGTGGCGAAGGCCAAGTACGATAAGTCCAAGCCGCATATGAACATTGGCACCATCGGTCACGTCGATCACGGAAAGACGACCACGACCGCTGCTATCACCAAGGTTCTGTCGGATAAGTACCCGGATCTGAACGAGTACACCCCGTTCGATCAGGTTGACAACGCTCCCGAAGAGCGCCAGCGCGGTATTACCATCAACGTGTCCCACGTGGAATACCAGACCGAGAAGCGTCACTACGCACACGTTGACGCCCCCGGCCACGCGGACTACATCAAGAACATGATCACCGGTGCGGCCCAGATGGACGGCGCGATCCTCGTGGTTGCGGCGACCGACGGCCCGATGGCCCAGACCCGCGAGCACGTGCTGCTCGCCCGTCAGGTTGGCGTGCCCCAGATCATCGTTGCTCTCAACAAGTCCGATATGGTTGACGACGAAGAGCTGCTCGAACTCGTGGAAATGGAAGTTCGTGAACTTCTGTCCTCCCAGGAGTACCCGGGCGATGACCTCCCGGTCGTGAAGATCTCCGCTCTCAAGGCGCTGGAAGGCGATCCGAAGTGGGTTGCTTCCATCGAAGAGCTCATGGACCAGGTGGACAACTACTTCGAGGATCCGGTGCGTGACACCGATAAGCCGTTCCTCATGCCGATTGAGGACGTCTTCACCATTACCGGTCGTGGCACCGTGGTCACCGGCCGTGTGGAGCGCGGTATCCTCAACCTCAACGAGGAAGTGGAAATTCTCGGTATCCGCGATACCCAGAAGACCACCGTCACCGGTATCGAAATGTTCCACAAGCAGATGGACTACGCCGAAGCCGGCGAAAACTGCGGTCTGCTGCTCCGCGGTACCAAGCGTGAAGATGTTGAGCGCGGCCAGGTTGTGGCCAAGCCCGGCACCATCACCCCGCACACCCAGTTCGAAGCTCAGGTCTACGTGCTGAAGAAGGAAGAAGGCGGCCGTCACAACCCGTTCTTCTCCAACTACCGCCCGCAGTTCTACTTCCGCACCACGGACGTCACCGGCGTCATCACGCTGCCTGAAGGCACCGAGATGGTTATGCCCGGCGACAACACCGAGATGTCGGTTGAGCTCATCCAGCCCATCGCCATGGAAGAAGGCCTCGGCTTCGCTATTCGCGAGGGCGGCCACACCGTTGGTTCAGGGCGCGTCACCAAGATCATCAAGTAACTTTGATGCATCTGGGCGCAGCTACCCGGTCACCGGGTAACTGAGCAAAACGTCCGCCGCGAGGCGGGAAGGGACCCTAGCACTGCGCTAGGGTCCCTTTGTTATGCGTGGGTGTTAGGGGCGCTGTGCGGTGCGCCGTTACGCTTGATGCTTGCGTGCCGTACAGGTGCGCCGCTGCGCGATGCGCAACCGCGCGGGGATGCTTGCGCGCCGTCGTATATTTGCACGACGACGCAGAACTTGGCAGAGTGGCGCTATGGCTCTTGAGGACGTGTATAAGAAAATCGGGTTTCCCGGTGATATGGCGGGCAGCGTTGCCCCGGCAGCAGGAAACGCAGCCCCGGCAGCGGTGGGTGCTGCAGGCTCGGCGGGATCTGTCGCTCCGGCCGCGGTACTCTGGGATATGGACGGCACCCTGGTGGATTCTGAAGAGGAATGGGCCCGGGTATCTGGAAATGTGGTGCGTTCCCACGGTGGAATCTGGACCGATGAGGATGTGCTGGCGATCCGCGGTGCGGATACGATTGCGCACGGGCGGCGCATGATGGCCGCGGTACGCCGCGGCGGGGGAGAAGTGGACCCCTGGAAAATGTTTGCTGAGGTGCTAAGGGCCATGGCCGATCATATGGCCGATGCGGAACTTATTGACGGGGCGGCTGAGCTCCTCGATGCTTTCTCCGCGGCCGGCATCCCGCAGGCACTTGTTACGGCCACCCCGGGCCGCCCGGTGGAAATCTTCCTGGCCGGGCCGGGAAGCAGGCTGGAGGCGGCGGTTACCGGGGATGATGACGTCCCCGGTAAACCGAATCCCGCCCCGTACCTCCTGGGTGCGCAGCGCCTTGGCGTTCCTATTGAGAGCTGCCTCGCTTTCGAGGATTCCGGGCCGGGGCTGGCCGCGGCCCGCAATGCCGGCGCTTTCACCGTGGATGTGGGGGAGTTCCCCCTGGCTGAACTCGCGGCTTTGCTCTAGCACGCCGCCGCGCGGCCCACCCGCTAGAAGGACGTGATAACCACGCGCCCAATCCCGGCGTGATGATCCACCATCGCCTTATAGGTGGCGTCGATATCATCAAGGGCAATTTCCGTGGCGACAAGGTCATCCAGGTGGAGGCGGCCCTGCTGGTAGAACTCCACGTACTGGGGAATATCGGTCTTAATATCGGTATTCCCCATGTACACCGCGTGGATATGGCGCCGGTGCACGAAGAATTCGTTGAGCGGATTAATGGTCCACTCCATCTCCGGCTTGAAGACCCCGGCTACGTACACGTCCCCACCCTGGCGGGTGGCGGCGATGGCCGTCTCCATCGTGGGCACGATGCCGAGAGCCTCGAAGGACTTATCCACCCCGCGCCCCTCGGTCGCGGCGAAGATCTGCTCGATAACATCCCGGTCGCCCGCGTTCACGAAGTGGGTCATCCCGAATTTCTTTCCGAATTCTTCCTTCTCCGGGTTGGTATCCACCCCGATAATCCGGCTGGCCCCGGCAATGCGGGCGCCGTTGACGATGCTCAGGCCCACTCCGCCCAAGCCCACCACCGCCACGGTGTCACCGGGGCGTACCCGCGCGGTATTGAGAGCCGCGCCCGCGCCAGTAATGACCGCGCAGCCGATCACGCAGGCCTGCGGGAAAGGCATGTCCGGGTTGATCTTCGCGATCTGGTGTTCGTGCACGAGCGCCTGCTCCGCAAAGCCGGCAATGCCGTAGGTTTGGAAAATCGGTTCGCCTTTCCGGCTCAGCCGCGGGGCTTCGTCTGGGCCGCGTAGTGTTTCCTCCGGGAATTCGCATTCGTACATGCGTGATTCGCGGCAGGCCCGGCAGTGTCCGCAATACTGGATGAGGGAGGCAACCACGTGGTCACCCACCTTGATTTCCTTCACGTCCGGGCCTACGGCAGTAACCACGCCGGCGGCTTCGTGCCCGAGCACCTGCGGGAAGGGGAAACCGAAATTGGTGGTGGAGAGCGTGAGATCCGAGCGGCACAGGCCGGAAGCCTTGACGTCGAAAAGTACCTCGCGCCCGATGGGTTCGGCAATTTCGATATCTTCGATGGTGAACCCACCGCCCACAGAATTGACTACTGCTGCTTTCATGCTTACTCCTTTCCTGAAAGCGAGGAGAGGAACTCCGCCGCGGAGATTCCCTCCGGGAGAAGAATCGACTGGATATTGGCGAATTCGCGTACCCCTTCGTAGCCCATCTCGCGCCCGAAACCGGAGCGCTTGACACCGCCGAAAGGCATGCCGGCGGGAACAGCGGGAACCGGGGAGTTAATAGCAACGGTGCCGGTATCTACCCGGGCGGCAACGCGCGCGGCATGCGCAACGTCTACCGAATGAACCGTTCCGCCCAGCCCGTAGCACGAATCATTAGCCAGTCGGATTGCTTCTTCTTCCGAGGATACCCGGTACACGCTCCAGACCGGCCCGAAAATCTCCTCGTAGAAGAGGGGGTTATCCCGCTCCACGTTTTCGAGCAGGGTGGGCTGCACCCAGGTATCTCCCTCGGGAACGATATGGCCCAGGGGAGTGGCGCTCGCCCCGCCTTCGATAGCCCGCCGAATCTGATCATTGACCGTGGCGGCCTGCTCGCGGGACGACATGGGCGGCACGGTGGTGTCTTCTGCTGCCGGGTCCCCGGGCCGCAGCTGCGCGGTGCTCTCCTTGAGGCCGGTAACGAAACGGTCATAGAGCGCATCGGGAACGATCATGCGTTTGGGGGAGGCGCATACCTGGCCGGCATTGAAGCAGCGTCCCATAATTGCCAGCTGGATGGTGGCCTCAATATCGGCGTCGTCCAAAACAATAAAGGGATCGGAACCACCCAGTTCCATCACGGATTTCTTCAGGTGCCGGGACGCGAGCTGCGCGATTTTCGCTCCCGCAGCTTCTGAGCCGGTGAGCGTAACAATGCGTACCCGGTCGTCGCTGATGAGCCGCTCCACCTGCGCGTGGGTGGCGTAGAGATTTTGCCATACCCCGCGCGGCAGCCCGGCATCGTAGAGCACCTGGACAATCGCTGCGGCGCATTGCGGCAAAATCGACGCGTGCTTGAGGATAACCGTGTTGCCGCAGAGCATTGCGGGCGCGAAACCGCGAATGGCCTGGTAGTACGGGAAGTTCCACGGTTCAATTTCGACGACGACGCCCTCCGGGCGATAGTCAATATAGCCTTCAAAAGGTGCGGCGGTGGAGCTGACAGGGCGCGGAGCTAAAATATTTTCCGCTTCATCAGCGAGCCAACGCAGCATTGTTGGAACGGTGCCGCCGGCTTCCCCGGTGGCTTCCCCAATGAGTTTGCCCATTTCCAGGGTGGCCAGCGCCCCGAGTTCGCTCGCGCGTTCTTCCGCGATATCCGCGGCGCGGCGCAAAATAGCGGCGCGTTCGGCGATGGAGGTGCGGCTCCACGTCTGGAATGTTTCGTGGGCCAGCTCGAGGGCCTTATCCACCTCGGCATCGGTGGCATAGGGGAACTCGGCGAGCACCTCACCGGTATAGGGATTTGTTGATCGATAGGACATCTTTGTCTACCTCCTCGGTATGGTGGATGATCACCCGCCCGCAGCATCCGCGCTGCTAAGCGATGTAGATCACTTAAGGCCATGCTAGGTGGTGGCGGCATCCGGGGCAAGGGTGGGGCGACGGCGCCGCTGGCGGCCCGCGTGGCCGAGAGTCCGGGAGGCTGCGGCGTCGTCGTACCGCGACGTGAAGCGCTTCACCGCAACCGTTTCTTGCACGAAACGCGGCCTTTCGGTAAAATTTTTACCCGTGCCGGCAGGCCTTCGGGCTCGCTGGGAATGAGAAACGGCGCACGTTCGCCGTGAAAGTCTTGAAAGTACGCCGAAGTTTTTGGCATACTTAACAAGTTGCTCGGATTACGAGCGAAGGAACTTAATCGGTTACCCAACGCCGATTATCGTATAAAGGGTTCTCCGTAACCTCACATAGGGCATGGCTACTAGATTTACCTCCGGTACGACACGCCCGAGTGCGGGTACCGGGCACCGAAGCTAAAGAGAGGTAGACGCGCCATGGCGGGACAGAAGATCCGCATTCGGCTGAAGTCATATGACCACGAGGTCATTGATAGCGCGGCCAAGAAGCTCGTCGATGAAGTTGCGCGTACCGGCGCGACCGTGGTGGGACCCGTCCCGCTGCCGACGGAAAAAAACGTTTTTTGCGTTATCCGCTCGCCCCACAAGTACAAGGACTCCCGCGATCACTTTGAGATGCGCACACACAAGCGCCTTATTGACATCGTGGATCCCACCCTGAAGACGATTGACAGCCTGCGCCGTCTCGATCTTCCGGCTGACGTCAACGTGGAAATCAAGCTCTGAGGTAATACGCAATGAACTCCAAGCAAGCTGTTGCCAGCAAGCCCGTGAAGGCGTTGCTGGGCACGAAGCTGGGGATGACCCAGCTCTGGGATGAGGACGGGCGCCTCCTTCCCATTACCGTTGTGCGCGTGGGCACCAATGTGGTGACCCAGGTTCGCACCCCCGAGGTTGACGGCTATTCCGCCGTGCAGCTCGCCTCGGGCGATGAAAAGACGAAGAACGTCACCAAGCCGCTCCAGGGCCACTTCGCTAAGGCCGGTGTTACGCCGCGCAAGAAGCTGGCGGAAATCCGCACCCCCGATGCCAGTGAATACACGCTCGGGCAGGAACTGACCGCGGATATCTTCGAAGCCGGTCAGTCCGTTGACGTTATCGGTACCTCCCGCGGTAAGGGCTTCGCCGGTGTGATGAAGCGTCACGGCTTCGCCGGTGTGTCGGCCTCCCACGGTGCGCACCGCAACCACCGCAAGCCCGGTTCCATCGGCGCCTGCGCCACCCCCTCGCGCGTCTTCAAGGGTCTGCGCATGGCTGGTCGCATGGGTCAGGACCGTGTCACGGTGCAGAATCTGTCCATCCACTCCGTTGACCTCGAGAACGGCCTGTTGCTCGTGGTTGGCGCCATCCCCGGTGCAAAGGGTGGCTCGGTTGTGGTCCGCACGTCCGTGAAGGGAGCCTAACAATGGCAGACTTCAAGATTGACGTTCTCGATGAAACCGGCAAGGTGACCTCGCAGGCCACCCTCCCGGCTCAGCTCTTTGATCTCGACTTCAATATGGCGCTGGTCCACCAGGTCGTTAACGCGCAGCAAGCTGCCGCTCGCCTCGGTACCCACGCCACGAAGACCCGCGGTCAGGTGTCCGGCGGCGGCAAGAAGCCGTGGCGCCAGAAGGGGACCGGCCGGGCCCGCCAGGGTTCGATCCGCGCTCCGCAGTGGGTCGGTGGCGGCGTTGTCCACGGCCCGCAGCCGCGTGACTACTCGCAGCGCACCCCCAAGAAGATGATCGCGGCCGCGCTGCTGCAGTCCCTTTCGGACCGGGCTCGCCACGAGCGTATTCACGCCGTGACCGCTTTTGTTGCCGATGAGACCCCGTCCACCAAGGCGGCGCGTACGCTCATCGAGAAGATGAACGAGGGGCGCAAGGCGCTCGTCGTGGTCCAGCGTGAAGATGACGCCTCGGTGCTCTCCGTGCGCAACCTCCCGCAGATCCACGTCCTCTACGTTGATCAGCTCAATAGCTACGACGTTCTTGCTGCTGACGACGTTATCTTCACCGAAGCCGCGCTCGGCGCGTTCGTGGAGAAGAACACCAAGAAGGATGAGAAGTAATGACTGAGAACGGTAACTTCTGGAATAAGAACCCGCACGATGTCATCCTCGCCCCGGTGATGTCGGAGAAGAGCGCGCTGCTCGAAGAACAGGGTAAGTACACCTTCTTCGTTGATCCGCGTTCGAATAAGACCGAAATCAAGCAGGCCGTCGAAGCGATTTTTGGCGTCAAGGTTGCCTCCGTCAATACGCAGAACCGCCAGGGCAAGACCCGGCGTACGCGCAACGGCATCGGGCGGCGCAAGAATACCAAGCGGGCCATCGTCACCTTGCGTGAAGGCTCCATCGACATCTACGGCGAAATCGTCTAATAGGCGATTCGAGGAACTGAGGAATAAGAACTCATGGGAATTCGTAAGTACAAGCCGACGACCCCGGGTCGTCGCGGTGCGAGCGTTGCCGACTTCGCCGAGATCACTCGTTCGACCCCGGAGAAGTCCCTCGTTCGTCCCCTGAAGAAGACCGGTGGGCGTAACAACCAGGGACGCATCACCACCCGTCACAAGGGCGGTGGGCACAAGCGCCAGTACCGTCTCATCGACTTCCGTCGCTGGGATAAGGACGGCGTGCCGGCCAAGGTTGCGCACATTGAATACGATCCGAACCGCACCGCGCGCATTGCGCTGCTTCACTTCGTTGATGGCGAGAAGCGTTACATCGTTGCTCCCCGCGGCGTGAAGCAGGGCGATCTCATCGAAACCGGTCCGAATGCGGATATCAAGCCCGGCAACAACCTGCCGCTGCGCAATATCCCGCTCGGTACCACGGTGCACAATGTGGAACTCAAGCCGCTGGGCGGGGCCAAGATCGCCCGCAGCGCCGGCGCTTCCGTGCAGTTGGTTGCCCGCGAAGGCAAGTACGCGCAGCTGCGTATGCCCTCCGGTGAAATCCGTAACGTGGACGTGCGTTGCCGCGCCACCGTCGGTGAAGTCGGCAATGCCGAGCAGGCGAATATCAACTGGGGTAAGGCCGGCCGTATGCGCTGGAAGGGCGTGCGCCCGACCGTCCGCGGTGTTGTGATGAACCCGGTGGACCACCCGCACGGTGGTGGTGAAGGTAAGACGTCCGGTGGGCGCCATCCCGTTAGCCCGTGGGGCAAGAAGGAAGGCCGTACCCGCCGTCCGAACAAGGCCAGCGACAAGCTCATCGTGCGCCGTCGCAAGACCGGCAAGAAGCGCTGAGGAAGGATTAGCTGATGCCCCGCAGTTTGAAGAAGGGTCCGTTCGTCGACGAGCACCTCTACAAGAAGGTCGACGAGCAGAACGAGAAGAACACCAAGAACGTAATCAAGACCTGGTCGCGTCGGTCGGTTATCACCCCCGATTTCCTGGGTCACACCTTTGCAGTGCACGATGGACGCAAGCATGTGCCGGTATTCATTACCGAATCCATGGTTGGCCACAAGCTCGGGGAGTTCGCCCCGACCCGCACCTTCCGCGGGCACGACAAGGACGACCGAAAGGGCCGCCGGCGCTAAGCCGGGGCCTCGAGCGAGAGAGTAAGGCAGAACTATGGAAGCAAAGGCGCAGGCGCGCTTCGTGCGCGTGTCGCCCATGAAGGCCCGTCGTGTCGTGGACACCATCCGCGGCCGGCGCGCCCTGGACGCTATTGACGTACTGCAGTTCGCACCGTTTGCGGCCGCCACTCCGGTTCGTAAGATCGTGGAGTCGGCCATCGCCAACGCGCGCTACGCCGCCGAGCAGGCGGGGGAGCGCTTCGATGAGTCCGAGCTGTTCATTGGCGAAATTTACGCCGATGAAGGCCCGACGATGAAGCGTATCCAGCCGCGTGCCCAGGGCCGGGCGAACCGCATCAACAAGCGGACGAGTCACATCACCGTTATCGTTACCGACGAGAAGCCCAAGACCAAGAACCAGAGGAGGGCCCGCTAGTGGGACAGAAAGTCAACCCTATTGGGTTCCGTCTCGGCATCACGACCGACCACCGCTCCAAGTGGTTCGCTGATTCCACCAAGAAGGGGCAGCGCTACTCGGACTACGTCCTCGAAGATGTCAAAATCCGTGACATGATCGAAAAGACGCTCGAGCGCGCCGGGATTTCCAGCGTGCACATCGAGCGCCGCGCCGAGCGCGTGGTTGTGGATATCCACACCGCTCGCCCCGGCATCGTCATTGGCCGGCGCGGTGCGGAAGCTGATCGCCTCCGCGCTGATCTGGAGAAGCTGACCGGTAAGGCCGTGCAGCTCAATATTCTCGAAGTGAAGAACCCGGAAGCTGACGCCCAGCTCGTGGCGCAGGGTATCGCGGAACAGCTCGCCTCGCGCGTGTCCTTCCGCCGCGCCATGCGCAAGGGTATCCAGTCCGCCGAGCGCGCCGGTGCCAAGGGCATCCGCGTGCAGTGCTCGGGCCGTCTGGGTGGCGCCGAAATGTCGCGCAGCGAGTTCTACCGCGAAGGGCGCGTGCCGCTGCACACCCTGCGCGCGAATATCAACTACGGTTTCTACGAAGCGCGTACCACCTTCGGCCGCATCGGCGTGAAGGTGTGGATCTACCGCGGTGATCTGACCGACGCTGAGTACTACCGCAGCCTCGCGGAAGCTCCGCGCGGTGGGCGCGGGGGCCGTTCGGATCGTCGCGGTCGCCGCGGCGCCGGTCGCGGTCGCGGTGGCCAGCGTGGGGAAGCCCGCAGCGAACAGGCTCAGAGCCCGGCGGCCGGAGCCGAAGCTCCGGTGGCCGCGCCGGAATCAACCGGAACGGAGGCATAACTCATGCTGATTCCTCGTCGTACTAAATGGCGCAAGCAGCACCGTCCGCACCGTAAGGGTATGGCCAAGGGCGGAACTCAGCTGGCTTTCGGTGAATACGGCATCCAGGCGCTCGAGCCGGCCTACATCACCAATCGTCAAATTGAAGCAGCCCGTATTGCCATGACGCGTCACGTCAAGCGTGGCGGTAAGATCTGGATCAATATCTTCCCGGATCGCCCGCTCACCAAGAAGCCGCTCGGCGTGCGTATGGGTTCGGGTAAGGGCCCGGTGGAAACCTGGGTTGCCAATATCAAGCCCGGCCGGGTCATGTTCGAAATGGCCGGCGTGGATGAGGCTCTCGCCCGTGAGGCCATGAGCCGCGCCCAGCACAAGCTGCCCATCAAGACCCGCTTTATCACCCGTGAGGAGGTTGAGTAATGGCTAAGGGACTGACCACCGCGGAACTCGACGCGATGACCGACGCGGAGCTTCTCGAGAAGCTTGCCGAGTCGAAGAAGGAACTGTTCAACCTCCGCTTCTCGGCGGTGACTCACCGCCTGGAGGACAGTGGCCGCCTGCGGGAAGTTCGTCGCGAGATTGCTCGCATTTACACCATTAAGAGCGAGCGGGAGAAGAACATTCGAACCGCTCCGGCCGCTCAGTAAGTGAGGATGAGATGAGCGAGAACGCAAGCACCGAAACACGTAATCATCGCAAGTCGCTGCGCGGCTACGTGGTCTCCGACAAAATGGACAAGACCGTTGTTGTTGAAGTTGAAGATCGCGTAAAGCACCCGCTATACGGTAAAGTTATTACCCGCACCAAGCGAGTGAAGGCGCACGACGAAAATAACGAAGTTCGCGTAGGCGATTTGGTTTCCATTATGGAAACCCGCCCGCTCTCCGCGACCAAGCACTTCCGGGTCGTTACGATCATCGAGAAGGCGAAGTAGTTAGGGCTTTCCTAGCTTGAGCGAATGTGACCGGCCTGAACGCAGGCGGCCCTCGCATGTGGGCCAAAGGCGTTTGGGCCGGCGCAGTTCGCGCGAACCCATTCGTTCGGCAAGGCTCGAATCCGAGAACCGGCACGACAATAGGAGATAGAAACACATGATCCAGCAGGAGACGCGGCTTAGCGTCGCCGATAACACCGGTGCCAAGGAACTTTTGTGCATCCGCGTGCTCGGCGGCTCCGGCCGGCGCTACGCCGGAATTGGTGACACCATCGTCGCCACCGTCAAGGATGCTATTCCGGGCGGAAACGTAAAGAAGGGCGACGTCGTCAAGGCGGTCGTCGTCCGTGCAGTTAAGGAAACGCGCCGCAAGGACGGGTCCTACATCAAGTTCGACGAAAACGCAGCCGTGCTGTTGAAGAACGACGGCGAACCCCGCGGCACCCGTATCTTCGGGCCCGTTGGGCGTGAGCTTCGCGACGCGAAGTTCATGCGCATCATTTCGCTGGCTCCGGAGGTGATCTAATGGCGAAGATTAAGAAGGATGATCTCGTCCAAGTTATCGCCGGGCGCGATAAGGGTATGCAGGGGCGCGTGCTTTCCGTTGATACCAAGCGTGATCGCGTCATCGTGGAAGGCGTCCAGCGCGTGAAGAAGCACGTGCGTGTGGGGCAGACCTCGCGGGGCGGCACCACCGGCGGTATTGAAACCGTTGAAGCACCGATTCACATTTCGAACGTTGCCCTCGTTCACGATGGCAAGCCGATTCGCGTGGGCTACCGCGAGGTAGAGGTGGAGCGCGACGGCAAGAAGAAGATTGTCCGTGAGCGCATCGGACGCCGCGGCGGGAAGGAAATCGAACTGTGAGCGATACCCCCCGTCTCAAGGTGAAGTACCGGGAACACATCATCCCGGAACTCCAGGAAGAATTTAAGTACGTCAATGTCAACCAGGTTCCCAAGATCGTCAAGGTCGTGGTGAATATGGGCGTGGGTGATGCTGCGCGTGACTCCAAGGTACTCGACGGCGCCGTCGCCGATATGACGGCGATTACCGGCCAGAAGCCGATGATCACCAAGGCCAAGAAGTCCATCGCGCAGTTTAAGCTGCGTGAAGGCCAGGCCATCGGGTGCTTCGTCACCATCCGCGGTGACCGCATGTGGGAATTCCTCGACCGGCTTATTTCCACCGCGCTGCCGCGTATCCGCGACTTCCGCGGCCTTTCGCCCAAGCAGTTTGACGGCAACGGGAACTACACCTTCGGTCTGACCGAACAGACCGTGTTCCACGAGATCGACCAGGACAAGATTGATCGCGTGCGCGGTATGGACATCACCGTGGTGACCTCTGCCGGGAGCGACGACGAAGGGCGCGCTCTTCTCAAGCATCTCGGATTCCCCTTCAAGGAGGCCTAAATATGGCAAAGACCGCTCTGAAGCAAAAGGCCGCCGGTAAGCAGAAGTTCGCCGTTCGTGCGTACACCCGTTGCAACCGGTGCGGCCGTCCGCATTCCGTTTACCGCAAGTTCGGCCTGTGCCGTATTTGCCTGCGTGAGTTGGCCCTGCGCGGCGAACTCCCCGGTGTTAAGAAGTCCAGCTGGTAAAGACTACGTCGCAGGTCCATCGGAAACCGCGACGAGGAAGGGCCACAGCCCAAAATGACAATGACTGACCCAATCGCAGACATGCTGACGCGTCTGCGTAACGCCAATTCGGCGTTCCATGAGTCGGTGTCTATGCCGTACTCCAAGATTAAGTCCCATATTGCGGACATCTTGAAGCGCGAAGGCTACATCGACTCCTACGAGGTGGAGAGTGCCCAGGTGGGCAAGACTCTCACCCTCACGTTGAAGTACGGATCGAACCGTGAGCGCGCCCTTGCTGGCGTCCGGCGCATCTCCAAGCCGGGCCTGCGCGTTTACGCGAAGTCCACGAACCTGCCGCGCGTTCTTGACGGCCTGGGTGTGGCTATTTTGTCCACCTCCTCCGGCCTCATGACGGACCGCGAGGCCAAGGATAAGGGCGTTGGCGGGGAAGTCCTCGCTTACGTCTGGTAATGGGAAGTAGGTGCAATAATGTCTCGAATTGGTAGGCTTCCCATCGCTATCCCCGGCGGCGTCGACGTGTCGGTTTCCGGCCAGGACGTCACCGTCAAGGGCCCCAAAGGTCAGCTCGCGCTCTCCGTGGCCGAGCCGATCGCGGTGAATGTTGATGACAATACGGTTCTGGTGACCCGGCCCAATGACGAGCGCGAATCGCGTTCGCTGCACGGCCTGACCCGCACCCTCGTCGCGAATATGATCGAGGGCGTCACCAACGGGTACACCAAGGCGATGGAAATCGTCGGAACCGGTTACCGCGTGGTCGCCAAGGGTTCTGATCTCGAATTCTCGCTGGGCTACTCCCACACGATTCTTTTCGAAGCTCCCGAGGGTATCACCTTTACGGTGACGACCCCGACCAAGTTCACGGTCTCGGGTATCGATAAGCAGCTCGTGGGTGAAACCGCAGCGAAGATTCGCAAGCTTCGTAAGCCCGAACCCTACAAGGGCAAGGGTGTCAAGTACGCGGACGAAGTTATTCGTCGCAAGGCTGGAAAGGCTGGTAAGTGATGGCTGTTACCATCAAGGGCAAGGGCAAGTACATCGCTCGTGCGCGCCGCCACTTCCGGTTGCGCAAGCGTATTTCCGGTACCGCCGCGCGGCCGCGTCTCGTGGTTTCGCGTTCCAACCGCCATATTTACGCCCAGGTTATCGACGACGTCGTGGGCCGCACTCTCGCGGCCGCCTCGTCCTACGAGGCTGACCTGCGCGAAGCGGAGGGTACCAAGACAGAAATCGCGCGGAAGGTCGGCGAACGCGTCGGTCAGCGCGCCAAGGACGCTGGGATCAGCGCCGTGGTCTTCGACCGCGGTGGCAACCAGTACCACGGTCGCGTTGCAGCTGTCGCCGAAGGTGCGCGCGAAGCAGGACTCGATTTCTAACGGCTGAGGAAAGGCAGAGGAAAATGGCTGCAGAGCAGCAGGATCCGGCCCAGAACGGCCGGGAAAATCGCAACGAAGGTCGTCGCGGCCGCCGCGACAACCGTCGTGAGAACCGCCGTGACAACCGTCGCGGTGAAGAAAAGAACGCTTATATCGAGCGCGTGGTGACCATTAACCGCGTTGCGAAGACGGTCAAGGGTGGCCGCCGGATGTCCTTCACCGCCCTCGTGGTGGTGGGCGACGGCAACGGCCTCGTGGGTGTCGGCTACGGCAAGGCCCGCGAAGTTCCCGCCGCTATCGCCAAGGGTACCGAGGAAGCGAAGAAGAACTTCTTCCGCATCCCGCGTATCGCGCGGACCATCCCGCACGTGGTGCAGGGCGAAGACGCCGCCGGCGTTGTGCTGCTGCGCCCGGCCGCTCCCGGTACCGGCGTTATCGCCGGCGGCCCGGTGCGCGCCATTATGGAGTGCGCGGGTATTCACGATGTGCTCTCCAAGTCGCTCGGTTCCTCGAACGCGATCAATATCGTGCACGCCACCGTGGCTGCCCTCAAGCAGCTTGAGCAGCCCGAAGCGGTTGCCGCCCGGCGTGGGCTCCCCATCGAGCGCGTCGTTCCCGAAGCTATGCTGCGGGCCCGCGCCGAAGCGGAAGCCAAGGAACGCGAGATCGAAGAGGCCGAAGCCGCCAAGGCGGAAAATGAGGCCGCGGCCGCGGGAGTTGGTGCGTAATGGCAAATCTTAAGATCACCCAGGTGAAGGGTGTTGTTGGTGCGATCCAGCGCCAGAAGGACACCCTGCGCACGCTCGGTCTGCGCAAGATCGGTCAGTCCGTTGTGCGCGAGGATACCCCCGAGGTGAAGGGCATGGTTCGCGCCGTGGCTCACCTCGTTACGGTGGAGGAGGTTGACTAATGGCGGAAGCAGAAAAGGATTCCATCATTAAGCTGCACGACCTGCGTCCGGCTCCCGGTTCGAACAAGGCGAAGATTCGCGTTGGTCGCGGTGAAGGATCCAAGGGTAAGACGTCCGGTCGCGGTACCAAGGGTACCCGGGCACGTAATACCGTGCGTCCCGGCTTCGAAGGTGGCCAGATGCCGCTGCATATGCGCCTTCCGAAGCTGCGCGGTTTCAAGAACCCGTTCCGGGTCGAATACCAGGTCATTAACGTTTCGGCGCTCGGCGAGCTCTTCCCCGAAGGTGGGAAGGTGACCTCGGCGGATCTCGTCGCCAAGGGCGCGGTTCGCAAGAACTCCCCGGTCAAGGTTCTCGGAACCGGTGAGATTTCCGTCAAGCTCGACGTCGAAGTGGAAGCGTGGTCGAATTCGGCTAAGGAAAAGATCGAGGCTGCCGGGGGTTCTATCTCCGCGCCGCAGGTCGAATCCAAGTAATACGCGCTGGCCGCACGGCCACCGTTTGACTGAGCACTCACCCACACTCTGTGGATGAACAGTGCGAAATTTGCTCGTCCCCGCTATTATGGCGGGGGCGAGCTTTTTTCTGGGCGCAGGCAGCCCTGCTGAAGTATTGCTTTGCTGCGGAAAGATTGCTTTCAGTGGCGAATAAGCAGCGTGGCCGGTGCGCCGTCGTACGTACTTTCCCAGAAAATACGCTTGTCCCCATTTCCGTCACCCGACGGTTCTCGACGATAACGGACTGCCCCGCGCGATCCGTCACCATCAGGAGGAATCTTGATTAAGGCTTTCGCAGCTGCTTTCCGCACCCCGGATCTGCGCCGCAAGTTGCTTTTCACCATGATGATTATGGTGATTTACCGCTTGGGCAGCTTCATCCCGGCTCCGTTCGTGAGCCTGAGTAATATTCGGGAGTGCACCACGCAGCAGTCGGGCGCGCAGGATCTCATCGATATGCTCAACCTGTTCTCAGGTGGCGCGATGATGCAGCTCTCCGTTTTCGCCCTCGGAATCATGCCCTATATTACGGCCTCGATTATTGTGCAGCTGCTGCGCGTGGTGATCCCGCGCTTCCAGGAACTGCATAAGCAGGGGCAGTCGGGTACCGCGAAGCTGACGGAATACACCCGCTACCTCACCATCGGGCTGGGCCTGCTCCAGTCCTCGGTTGTGGTGGCCACCGCGAACTTCACGCTTTTCGCCGGCTGCAAAGAACCGGTGATCCCGAATGCCACCTGGTGGACCTACACCATGACCATCCTCGCCATGACGGCCGGCACCGGCCTCATCATGTGGATGGCCGAACTCATCACCGAACGCGGGGTGGGTAACGGTATGTCCATCCTCATCTTCACGGGTATTTGCGCCGGCTTCCCCTCGATGATGGGTCAGATCTACGCCGGGCACGGCATCGGTACCCTCCTCATCGTGATCGTGGTCTTCGCGCTCATCACCCTGGTTGTTACCTTCGTGGAGCAGTCCCAGCGCCGCATTCCGGTCCAGTACGCCAAGCGTGTGATCGGCCGGCGCACCTACGGCGGGTCCACCACCTACCTGCCCATCAAGATCAATATGGCGAACGTTATCCCGGTGATCTTCGCTTCCTCGATCCTCATGCTCCCCACCATGATTTCCACCTTCGGGAATCAGAACTCTTCGTGGGTGATCTGGATCCAGC
This sequence comes from Actinotignum stranguriae, assembly GCF_051265215.1. Taxonomy (NCBI): domain Bacteria; kingdom Bacillati; phylum Actinomycetota; class Actinomycetes; order Actinomycetales; family Actinomycetaceae; genus Actinotignum; species Actinotignum stranguriae. Next base: position 59,032 of record NZ_JBOZCJ010000001.1, on the reverse strand, counting down.
GCAATTTCCAGCACAATGGCTGGGCCTATATCCTCACCTACGCGCTTCTCACCTTCGCCTTCACCTTCTTCTACACCTCCATCGCCTTCGATACAGACGAAGTGGCGGACAATATGAAGAAGTACGGCGGCTTCATTCCGAATGTGCGCGCCGGCAAACCCACCGCGGATTACCTCCACTTTGTTTCGAATCGCCTCACCTGGGTGGGCGCCACCTACCTCACCATCGTGGCCCTCATCCCGCTGCTGCTCTTCAGCGCGCTCGGCATCGTACAGTCCGGTTTCGGCGGTACCTCCATCATGATTCTGGTGGGTGTGGGCCTCCAGACCGTCAAGGACATCAACGCCCAGCTCCAGCAGCGCCACTACGAAGGCTTCCTCGGCGGTATCCGCTAACGCGGCCTCGCCCCTTCTTTCAGGCGGGGCGCGCGGGCGCTCCGCATCGATAACACAGAAAGGTGCCACTCATGTCAGTACGTTTGATTTTGGTTGGCCCCCCGGGCGCGGGCAAAGGCACCCAGGCGGCCGGTATCGCGCAGCGCTACGGTATCCCGGCGATTTCCACCGGTGACCTGTTCCGCGCGCACGCCAAGGCCCAGGATGAACTCGGGCGCCTGGCGGCCTCCTATTCGGAAAAGGGCGAGCTGGTTCCTGATTCCGTCACCAACCAGATGGTGGAGGAGCGCCTGGGCGAAGCCGATGCGGCCGCCGGTTTCCTCCTGGATGGCTACCCTCGCAACCTCGACCAGGTGAGCGCCCTGGATGCCATGCTCGGTGAGAAGAACGTGGACGCCGTGGTGGAATTGCAGGCCGACGACGACGTGGTGGTCCAGCGCCTCCTCGGGCGCGCCCTCGAGCAGGGCCGTGCCGATGATACCGAGGATGTTATCCGCCACCGCATCGAGGTGTACCACGCCACCACCAAGCCGATTATCGACGCCTACGCCAGCCGCGGGCTCGTGGTCTCCGTCAATGGCCTGGGTACCGTGGAGGAAGTCGCGGCCGCGATTGATAGCGCGCTGCGCGATTTCCTGGGCCGGTAGGCGCACCGATGATTAATCTTCGCAGCGAGGCGGATATCCTGGGCATGCGCCAGGCCGCGCTCGTGGTGCGCGCGATTCACGATGACTTGCGCGCCCACGTGAAAGCCGGAATGTCGACGGCGCAGCTCGACCAGCGCGCCAAGGCCGTCTTGGAGGCACACGGGGCCGTCTCGAATTTTTACGGGTATTACGATTACCCGGCCCAGACCTGCATCTCGGTGAATAACACCGTGGTGCACGGTATCCCCAGCGAAGAGGAAATCCTGGAGCCGGGAGACTTGGTCTCCTTCGACTGCGGGGCGCTCCTCAACGGCTGGAATGGGGATTCCTGTTTCTCCATTGTTCTTCCGGGTGGGGATGAGAAGCAGATGGCCGCCCGCCAGCGGCTCTCCGATATTACGGAAGAATCCATGTGGGTGGGTATCGCCGCGATGGCCACCGGAAAATTTGTATCCGATATCGGGGCGGCTATCGACGATTTCGTGGTAGCCCAAGATCCCGAACCGGGCATCGTGGAAGAATTCACCGGGCACGGCATCGGGCGGGCCATGCACGAAGACCCCACGGTCTTCAACTACCGCACCCGCGGGCGCGGGCCCCGGCTCAAGGCCGGCATGGTGCTGTGCATCGAACCGATTCTTACCGCAGGCTCCCAGGAGAATATCACCCTGGCCGATGGCTGGACGGTTAAAACCGCGGACGGCCAGGATGCCTGCCATTGGGAAAGCCAAATCGCCAAGCACGCCGGAGGTATCTGGGTGCTCAACGAGCCCGATGGGGGAGCGGCCCGCCTCGCTAAGTACGGCGTGGTGCCGGTACCCCTCGGGGACTAAGCCGCGCCGTCGTACTGAAGGTGTGCGGTTCTGGGCTAAGGGCCTGCGCGCCGCAGCTGCGCCGTCGTACTAAAAGTGCACCGCGCACAACCGTTCCCCGCGCAATTCTCGCACTACACGTGACCCATAACATCGCTGCCGCCCCTTACGTAGGGGCGGCTTCGTGCAGTAGTATTGAACGTCGGTGCCGTGTGCCCGTATGGCGCACGCTTGCGCACCGATTTTGATGTCCCGCACAATCCGGTGCGGGCAACACTGTTAGCGAGGAACATGGCGAAGAAAGACGGCGTCATCGAAGTTGAAGGTAGCGTGATCGAAGCGCTGCCCAACGCGATGTTCAAGGTCGAGCTGGAAAACGGGCACGAAGTTCTGGCCCATATTTCCGGCAAAATGCGTCAGCACTACATTCGTATCCTGCCCGAGGATCGGGTGGTTGTAGAGCTCACGCCCTATGACCTGAACCGCGGGCGGATTGTCTACCGCTACAAGTGATCAACAAGGAAAGTTATTCATGAAGGTCAAGCCGAGCGTTAAGCGCATTTGCGATAACTGCAAGGTCATTCGGCGCCACGGTCGCGTCATGGTGATCTGCAGCTCGAATCCGCGCCATAAGCAGCGTCAGGGCTAAAGCCCCGTTGCACCAGCACTGTTAGCCGCAAGGCAACCCCCGGTCCGGAGGCCGGGGCTCACGGATTAGAGACCCGTGGGAACAGCAGTGCCCGACACCTCCGGCATAACTAAGGGAGCTAAGAAATTGGCACGTCTCTCCGGCGTTGATCTCCCCCGCGAAAAGCGGATTGAGATCGCGCTCACTTACATTTTTGGCATTGGACGCACCCGCGCCCACGAGACCCTCGCCGCTACCGGGGTGAACCCGGATACCCGCGTGCGTGATCTCACTGAAGACGATCTGGTGAAACTCAAGAACCATATCGACGAGAACTACAAGGTTGAAGGCGACCTGCGCCGCGAAGTCCAGGCCGATATTCGCCGCAAGATCGAAATCGGTTCGTACCAGGGCCTGCGTCACCGTCGCGGCCTGCCCGTGCACGGGCAGCGCACCAAGACCAACGCGCGCACCCGCAAGGGCCCCAAGCGCACCGTGGCCGGTAAGAAGAAGGCCAAGTAGGCTTCGTCGTAGTTCAGGAGAAATAGATTATGGCTCGTCAGACTCGTTCTGCTAACGCCGGTGCGCGCCGTCCGCGTCGCAATCAGCGTCGTAATGTCACCGTGGGTCAGGCCCACATTAAGTCCACCTTCAATAACACCATCGTGTCCATCACCGACCCCACCGGCGCGGTGATCGCTTCCGCGTCCTCCGGGATGGTTGGCTTCAAGGGCTCGCGTAAGTCGACTCCCTACGCCGCGCAGCTCGCCGCGGAAAACGCCGCGCGCCAGGCCATGGAACAGGGCATGAAGAAGGTTGATGTATTCGTCAAGGGTCCGGGTTCCGGGCGCGAAACCGCGATCCGTTCCCTGACCGCCTCCGGGCTGGAAGTCACCTCCATTTCCGATGTGACTCCGCAGGCCTTCAACGGGTGCCGCCCGCCCAAGCGCCGTCGCGTCTAATACGCGTTTGGCCGCAACTGCGTCGTCGTTCTTAACGACGACGCCGCGCGCAGCGGCCCCGGCCGCTGCGGCACCCCTCCCAGGGCGCGGGCTTTGACAGGAAAAACCGCGCCCGAACCTCGCGGACAGACGGAGTTTCGCGAGGCTACGCAAACCTCATATAGCGGTTGTTTGCGGAAAGGAAAGAATCGTGCTTATTGCACAACGTCCCGTTCTGAGTGAAGATAAGATCTCCGAATTCCGGTCCCGGTTCGTCCTCGAACCGCTCGAACCCGGATTCGGGTACACGCTGGGCAATTCCCTGCGCCGTACCCTGCTGTCCTCCATTCCCGGTGCTGCGGTCACCTCGATTCGCATCGATGGGGTGCTCCATGAGTTCTCCACCATTCCCGGTGTGAAGGAAGATGTTGCGGAAATCATCCTCAACCTCAAGGAACTTGTTGTCTCCTCGGATAACGACGAACCGGTCCTCATGTACCTGCGGAAGACCGGCCCGGGCGAAGTAACCGCCGCGGATATCACCCCGCCGGCGGGCGTGGAGATCCTCAACCAGGATCTGCATATCGCCACCCTCAATGACAAGGGCAAGCTCGAAATCGACCTCACGGTTGAACGCGGGCGCGGCTACGTTTCCGCGGCTCTCAACAAGGGCGATAACGATGAGATCGGCCGCATTCCGATTGACTCGATCTACTCGCCGGTGCTCAAGGTTTCCTACAAGGTGGAAGCCACCCGTGTGGAACAGCGCACCGACTTTGATCGCCTCGTGGTGGATGTGGAAACCAAGGAATCGACGACCCCGCGGGACGCTCTCGCCTCTGCCGGCAAGACCCTCGTGGAGCTCTTCGGCCTGGCCGTGGATCTCAATGACGAAGCCGAAGGCATCGAAATTGGTCCGGCACCGGTGACCGAGCAGCGCTCCTCGGATCTGCAGCGTCCGATCACCATCCTCAACCTGCCCGCACGTTCCCAGAACTGCCTGCAGCGCGAAGGTATCCACACCATTGGGGAACTGGTGCAGCGTTCGGAAGCCGACCTGCTCGATATTCGCAACTTCGGGGCGAAGTCCATCGATGATGTCAAGGATGAACTGGCGAAGATGGACCTGAGCCTCAAGGATTCCGGATCGAGCTTCCTCGGTGGCGGATTCGATGATTTCGGGATGCAGTTCAGCGACGATTCTCAGGCCTGAGCAGCCACATAATTTACTAGGAGTAGACAATGCCTAAGCCCACCAAGGGTCCGCGCCTCGGCGGTAGCCCCGCCCACCAGCGCAAGATTCTTGCCAACCTGTGCAAGGAACTTATTCATCACACGTCGATCAAGACCACCGAAGCGAAGGCTCGCGCGGTGCGTCCCCACATCGAAAAGCTCATCACGAAGGCGAAGAAGGGGGATACCCACAATCGCCGCCTGGCCCTCAAGGTGCTGGGCGATCGTGAAACCGCCTACATCCTCTTCGAGGAACTCGCCCCGCTGTTCGCGGAACGCGAGGGTGGCTACACCCGCATCACCAAAGTGGGCAACCGCCGCGGTGATAACACCCCGATGGCCGTTATTTCGCTGGTGACCGAGAAGGTTTCCCCGAAGCAGGCGGTTGTCAAGGAAGCGGAAAAGGCCGCTGAGCGTGCCGCTGCCGCGGAAGAAGCCGAGTCGGCTGAGTCGGCGGAATCCGCTGAGTCGGCCGAAAGCGCGGAATCTGCTGAATCTGCTGAAAGCGCCGCTTCGGCGGAAAGTGCCGAATCTGCTGAATCGGCTCCCAGCGCGGACGAAGCTGCGGAAGCCGAGAAGGCCGAAGAAGCTAAGTAAGCTAGATAAGCGCCCGCGGTTGGTTCGGTCACGTGAGTAAACCGAACCGCCGGGAAGCTTGAGAGAAGGGCTTCGGAAACGTGAGTTTCCGGAGCCCTTTTCGCTGCCCGCAGGACGCGGGGCTACTGTTGCCCGCAGGAAGCGGATCTACTATTGCCTGCGGGAGCGGGGCTACTGTTCCGCACGAGCCCGCTCGGAGGCGGCCACCAGATCCCAAGCGCGCACCCCGCCACTCATCCCGGCGGCATTCGGAATAAAGACTACCGAGCCGCTCAGGCGTTCACGCACGCTCTCGGTGATACGCGCCGCGTTACCGCCTCCGAGGTAGAGGGTGTCCCAGCGAATTACCGGGTAGAGGGACTCAATAGCGCGGGCCACCTGCCGGCTCCACGCGGCATCGCCCAGGCGGATGCGCTCAATTTCGCCGATCACATCATCGTAGGTGAGGCCCCAGCGCAGCGGGGCATGTGAAAACTCCAGGTGCGGGGCCAGCACCCCGTTATCAACAATGGCATTGCCCAGTCCGGTTCCGAAAGTGAGGACCACTTCCAGACCCTGGCCGGTCACGGTTGCGGCAGCGGCTACCTCAGCGTCGTTGAGCACCAGGGTGGGCCGGGAAAAACGCGCGGCGAGGGCAGCGCGAATATCCAGGCCGTTCCAGGCGACCTCCATCTCCGGGTCGAGGCGGGTATGCGGGCCGGCGCGGCGAATGTAATGCGGGGTATAAACCACCACGCCGTGGCGGAGCATCCCCGGCATTCCCACCGTGAGGCGCTCGAAATCGCAGCCCTCGGCGCGCAGTGCGGCGGCATCCGCAGCAATGATATGTTCCAGGGCCGCGGGGGAGAAGGGGTAGCGGACCGGGGTGCGCCGGGCCGGTCCGATCTGGGTGCCGGCCGCGTCCAGCAGCGCCGTTTTGATACCGCCCCCGCCGCAATCAACCGCGAATGTGCGCGGTCCGGAAACAGCGGCCGCGGTGGTGGCGTTCGCGGCGTCCTCCGGGCTGGGCGCACTCGCGTACATCGGTGCGGTGCCGAGTGGGAGCGCCGGCTCCTCATTTTCGAGTACACGGCCCTCGGCTACGTGCCCCTCGAGCCCGCGGCCTTCTGGCGCGCGGCTCGCGGGTATGCGGGCGGAGGGCTCGGCATGGGAAACTGGATCCATGAGTGACACGCTAGCGCAAAACCTTCGGCTTCGGCTTGATCTTTCCTACGACGGTACTGAATTTCACGGTTGGGCGGCGCAGCCCGGCCTGCGCACCGTGGAAGGCACCCTCACCGAAGCCCTCGCCACGGTGTTGCGCGTGCCGGTCACCCTCACCGTTGCCGGGCGGACCGACGCCGGGGTGCATGCCCGCGGGCAGGTCGCCCATATGGATGTGCCGCGCGGGGCGCTCGCCGCGGCGGCGGGGCGCTCTCAAGATGACCCGACCCGGGTACTGGTGCGGCGCGTGCAGGGCCTGCTCGCGCGCGATGCGGGCGGCCCCCGGGGGAGTGCCGATATTGTGCTCCACAGCGCCCGCGAAGTCTCCCCCGATTTCGAGGCCCGTTTTTCCGCGGTTTCGCGCGAATACACGTACCGCATTGCGGTGGGTCACTTTGATCCCTTACGACGACGCGACGTCCTCTGGCTGGCCGGCCCGCTCGACCTCAACGCGATGCGGGAGGCCGCGGCCTCCCTCCTGGGCGAACACGATTTCCTCTCCTATTGCAAACCGCGCCCGGGGGCGACGACGGTTCGCGAGCTCCTGGCCCTGGACGTGGCTGAAGCAGGCGAGCTGGTAACCATCCACGCGGTGGCCGATGCTTTTTGCCATTCGATGGTGCGGACCCTGGTCGGCTCGCTGCTCCGGGTGGGCGAGGGGCAGCGCGACGCCGCCTGGCCACTCCGGCGCCTGCACGAAGCGAGCCGCGACGGCGAGGTGGTGGTGGCCCCGCCCCATCCCCTCACCCTGGAAAAAGTGAATTATCCTGAACCGAGTCAGTGGGCCGCGCGTGCAGCGGCATCCCGGGCTATCCGCACCCTGCTCGAGGATTAGCCGGGCGCTACTATTGCCCAAGCTCGGCGCGGCGAAACGTGCCGCCGCTGCTCCGCACGTGACGAGCATCGTCAATTCAGGCCGATTTAATGTGTCGTAGGCGCCGAGTAAAATCGAGGCGTGACTCAGGAACAAAGCGATGTCGGGCAAACAACGCCGGTGCTCTCGGTGCGGCACAGCGCTGACCAGCGCTGGCCAGTCCCCGCGCGCCCGCCCGCCTATACCCGCCTGCCCCGGCAGCGGCTGCGGCGCGGCTTCCCTTTGTATGCGGTCTTGGCGGGGCTGTTCGTCGTCGTCGCCCTGATTTATAGTTTCTGGCTGGCCGTGCTGCTTTTGCTGCGCGGGCTCCCCGGGCAACCGCTGTGGTGGCTGCACCTGCTGGTATTTTGGGCGCTCGCGGCGTATTTCGCTTTCCCGCGCCTCCACCAGCTGTTTTCGCTCATGTACGTGCCGGATTATTTCTTCGGGCGCACCAAAACGGCGGACGGCATCCTCGGGGACCCGGTCAATATCGGCTGGGAGGGCAGCGAGGCGGATATTCACGCGGCCATGCGGGCCGCCGGCTGGATCGAAGCCGAACCCATTACTTTCCGCACCTCTTGGCGGATAATTGTGGCCGCGGTACTGCGCCGCTCCTATCCTTCCGCACCGGTCTCCGATCTGTATTTGTTTTCCCGGAAACAAGAATTCGCCTACCAGCAGGAAGTGGATGGCAATGCGGCCCGGCGCCACCATGTGCGCTTCTGGCGCTGCCCGCCGGATTGGACGCTTCCGGGTGGGGAACGCATCACCTGGCTCGCCGCCGGAACCTTTGATCGCAGCGTGGGTCTGTCTATTTTCACCGGGCAATTCACCCACAAAATCGATCCGAATATTGATGCGGAGCGGGATTTCATTATCAATACGGTGCGCTACGCGGATCCCGATAGTCACGTGAGCGTGATCGAGCAGTATTTCAACGCCTATAGCTCGCGTAACGGCGGCGGGGATGAGATTCAAACCGACGGCGATCTTCCCATCCTCGATGTCACCGGCGCGGCCGCGCGCCTGGAGGAGGGGCTGGAACTGGAAGAGGAGCTAGAGTTGGCCCTCCCCGATGCCGAGGGAACGTGCGGTGAGGAAGCATGCGGTGAGGGAACGTGCGGTGAGCGCGGTTCCGGTAATGGTACGACGGCGCAGCCGGGCCGCGGGCGCTCTAGCCATCCGCGCGCGGGTCGGCAGGGTTCGGGATACCAGGGCCGGCGCCGGCAAACCGGCCCGGCTGGCAAACCCGGGTGGCGCAATTCCAGTGCCATGGCGGAAAAAGCCACCGAGCTGGCGCGCATCGCGGCTGAACACCGCGTCCCGCCCGGGGCCCTGCTCTTTTCCGCTGTCGCGATCACGGTGCTGCTGGGCGCCGCGCTGGTCACCGATATGCTTCCGGCTTCCGCGGTGGATGTGGTGCTCTACCTGGTTATGCTGCTGCTCCTGTTCGGGGTGGCCAACCATTCCCGAGTGGCCTGGGTACTCTTCCTTGCCTGCGAAGCGGGTATCGCCCTGCTCTACCTATTGCTTGCAACCACGGGGGAAACCGCGGCCATGTACCCGGCCGGGATCTCGGTGCTGGTGGTGCTGGCAATCACCGCGCCGCATGTGCGCCTGTGGGTCACAGAAGGCCGGGCCGAACCCGTGGTGGACCTGCCCACCCCGATTCTGTAATGCCAGATCCTGTAATGCCAGATCCTGTCATGCCAGATCCTGTCATGCCCGTTTCTGTCATGCCCGCTTCTCTAGCGCCCACCCGCACTGCCGCGGCGCGCAAGAAAGCGAGGCGGCGGGCCGGTGCGGCGTCGTCGTACTTTCCCGCGCTAAAGCGCCGGTGGAGTACCTCACAGCGCCGGCAAAGCTTTGACCGACATAGGAGCTACGGGTATGATAGAGCGTTGTTGTCCATACCATCGGCGCGATGCTTATTCCCACTCGTCGCGCGCTGTGAAGGGCACATCTAACTTTTGACCGTTACGGTTTCGCCCGCCACCACGGCGGATGTTCGGAACCAATATCAGAAACGAAGGCTACGCACGTGCGCACGTACACTCCTAAGCCCGGCGACATTGAGAAGAAGTGGTACATCATTGACGCCACCGATGTTGTCCTCGGGCGTTTGGCAGCTCAGGTTGCCGCCCTGCTCCGTGGGAAGCACAAACCGAATTTTGCTCCTCACATGGATACCGGCGATTTCGTTATTATCACGAATGCGAGCAAGGTGACCCTCACGGGAAGCAAGGCAACGCAGAAGATGGCTTACCGGCATTCCGGTTACCCGGGGGGCCTCAAGGCCACCTCGTACGCCGAACTCCTTGCCTCGAATCCCGAGCAGGCCGTTATTAAGGCGGTGCGCGGCATGCTTCCGCACACATCTCTCGGCCGTCAGCAGCTGAAGAAGCTGAAGGTTTTCGCCGGCGCTGAGCATCCGCACGGAGCTCAGAAGCCCGAACCTTACGAGCTGAAGAAGATCGCCCAATAAGCGAGTCGCGTTCGGCCGCTTTTTTCGGAACAGGATTTACATCAATGTCAGAAACTCAAATTGACACCCAGGTGGAGGAGGAGTTCAGCGGCTCCTACACCACAGAGACCGAAACCCCCAAGGTCGGTCAGGGTGTATCCGCCGCTGTCCCGGGTCAGGCACTCGGCCGCCGCAAGGAAGCCGTTGCCCGCGTCCGGCTCGTCCCCGGCTCCGGGGAATGGAAGGTGAACGGCCGCGACCTGGCCGATTACTTCCCCAACAAAATCCATCAGCAGCTCGTGAAGTCCCCCTTCACCCTGCTCGATCTCGAAGGCCGTTTCGATGTTATCGCCCGTATCAACGGCGGTGGCATTTCCGGCCAGGCCGGTGCGCTGCGTCTTGGCATCGCCCGCGCCCTCAACGAAATTGACCGCGAAGCGAATCGCCCGGCCCTCAAGAAGGCCGGTTACCTCACCCGCGATGCTCGCGCGGTGGAACGCAAGAAGGCCGGCCTGAAGAAGGCCCGCAAGGCTTCGCAGTTCTCCAAGCGTTAAGCTTCGGCGTTATGCGCCACTTCGGCGCAGCGCTCAGTTTTTACAAGGGAGGTCCTACTTCGGGGCCTCCCTTGTTGTATATGGCGTGCTCGAGGTGCTTGTGTGAGGGGTGCTTGTGCTCCGTTCGCTGTTTGCTGTTCGCGGTGCGCGGTTCGCTGTGCTCCGCGCGCCGTTTGGCCACCCCGCGTCCACCCCGCGTTCCTTTTTCCGCCGGCCGGCCGCGCGCGTTACAGTAGAACACAGCGCACCCGCGGTGCCAACCAGGCCGGCCAGCTTCAACAAGCTCCACAGCCGCCCCGGTTCCGGGCCCCGCGGGCGAAGTAGAACAGAGGGAAGCACATAGGTGCGGCACCGGCCGCGCCCCGGCGAAAGGCTGAGTAATGCCACGACTTTTTGGAACAGACGGCGTCCGCGGACTCGCAAACCGCGCACTCACGGCGGACCTCGCCGTGAAATTGGGTGAAGCCGCGGCCCGGGTCCTCACCCGCGAATTCGACGGGGAAGGCCGCCCGCGCGCGGTCATCGGCCAGGATTCGCGCGTCTCGGGCGGGATGCTGTCCCAGGCGGTGGCGGCCGGGCTCGCCGGCGCCGGGGTGGACGTGGAACACGTGGACGTTATTCCCACCCCCGGCATCGCCTTCCTCACCGCGGAAGGCGGCTATGACCTGGGCGTCATGATCTCCGCTTCCCACAACCCCATGCAGGACAACGGCATTAAATTCTTCGCCAAAGGCGGCTTCAAACTCGAAGACAGCCTCGAAGACGAAATCGAAGAACTCCTCGGCACGGACTGGGGCCGCCCCACCGGCGCCGGCATCGGCCGCATTAGCGATACCGCGGAATTCGGGGATCGCCTCTACCTCGACCACCTCACCACCGCGATCACCACCCGGCTGGACGGCCTGACCATCGTCACCGATTGCGCGAACGGTGCCACCTCCGCTATCGCACCCGAGGCGCTGCGCCGCGCCGGAGCGAAGGTTATTGTTATTAACGCCGATCCTTCCGGATACAACATTAACGACGGCTGCGGCTCCACCCACCCGGAAGCCCTCCAGCGCGCGGTCGTGGATAACGACGCCGATTTCGGGGTGGCTTTCGACGGCGACGCGGACCGCTGCCTCGCGGTCGATCACGAAGGCGAGCTTGTGGACGGCGATCAAATCATGGCGATCCTCGCCCTCGCCCTCAAAGACGCCGGCAAACTCGCGAAAGACACCCTCGTCGTCACGGTCATGTCCAACCTCGGCCTGCTCCTGGCCATGAAGGAGCACGGCGTGCGCACGATCCAAACCGGGGTCGGGGACCGCTACGTCCTCGAAGAAATGCGCCGCGGGGGCTACAGCCTGGGCGGCGAACAATCCGGCCACGTCATCTCCCTCGAAAAAGCCACCACCGGTGACGGCTCCCTCACCAGCCTGCTCCTCGCCCAGCAGGTCGCGGCATCCGGGCGCAGCCTGAAAGAGCTGGCCAGCGTGGTCACCCGCCTCCCGCAAATCCTCGTCAACGTGCCAAATGTGGATAAAGCCGCGGCTTCCACAAACGAGCAGGTCCAGCGCGCGGTCCGCGAGGCCGAGGAGCGCCTAGGGGAGACCGGCCGGGTGCTGCTGCGCCCCTCGGGCACCGAGCCGCTGGTGCGCGTCATGGTCGAAGCCGCCACCCAGGAGGAGGCAGACGCCGTGGCGCACGAACTCGCGGACGTGGTCGCCACGAACCTCGCGCTATAACTTTTGCGGTGCGCGCCGCGCAGTATTTTTTACGACGCCGCCGCCAGGTAGCTTGCGCCCCGGCCCGCCTACGCTGCTGGCCGGGGCGCAGCCTAGCTATGGGCCGGGCGGCTACAACTTACGCAGGTGAATGCGCTGGACCCGGTGGTCGGCGCCCTTGCAGAGCATAATATCGGCGCGCTCGCGGGTGGGCTGAATATTCTCCAGCAAATTGGGCAGGTTGATGGCGTTCCAGATGTCAAGGGAGCGGGCCCGCAGCTCGGCGTCCGGCATATCCGCAAATTGGTGGAAATAGGCGCCGGGCAGATTAAAAGCGACGTCGCGCAATTTGAAAATACGCGAGAGATACCAGGTTTCCAGATCTTCCGGGGAAGCGTCCACGTAAATCGAGACGTCGAAGAAATCGGAAACGGCGGTGAGGTTCCCGGTGTAGAAAGCGGCATCCGTGGGAGTCACGCGCGCGGGGGCGCCGGGCCGCGAATCAGCTCGCTTGCCGGCCGCGGTGCCGTCCCCGGCATTCCTGTTCGGCCAGCCGGCTGCCAGCAGTGGCGGCTGGAGCACATTGAGCCCTTCCAGGATGAGAATATCCGGGTGGGCCACCACCTGGTGCTGACCGGGCACAATATCGTAAATAACGTGATCGTAGCGGGGCACCTCCACGCGGTCCTCCCCGGATTTGACCCGCCGCAGAAAATCAAGAAGCGCGGCGTGATCATAGGATTCCGGGAAACCCTTGCGGTCCATGAGGCTGCGCTCTTCCAGCACCGCATTGGGGTAGAGGAAGCCATCCGTGGTCACCAGGTCCACGCGGGGTGTGTAGGGCCAGCGCCGAAGCAACTCTTGGAGAAGTCGCGCCGTCGTCGATTTTCCTACCGCAACCGAACCGGCAATACCGATCACAAAAGGCGTGCGCTGTTCGCGCAAACCCAAAAAATCCGAAGTTTTGCGGTGCAGATCGCCGATTTCCTGGGCGTACATTTGCAGCAGCGCGGAGAGCGGGCGGTAAATAGCATCCGCTTCGGCCAGGTCAATCGGGTCGCCCAGGGCTTTCAGGTGCCGCACATCCGTGTGCGTGAGGGGGAGGGGCGCGTTCTTGGCGAGGGCGCTCCATTCGTCGTGCGTGAAGGTGACGAGGTGACGGTTGGACTCCATGGGGCCAGCCTACTAGCTGGGCGGCGGGGTGCGCGGGCGCGGGTATCGCGGCGCAGGTGCGCGGCTCCGCTTGCGGTTCGTGACCGCGCCGGCCCAGCTCCGGGTGCGCGGGCGCGCGTTACCATACCAGTATGTTGCGTACCTATGATGCCGCGACCGTGCGAGCCGCGGAAGAACCCCTGTTGGCGGCCGGCGAGCCGCTCATGGCCCGGGCCGCTCGGGCGCTCGCGAATGCGATTATTTGGGAGCTGCGCCGTCGCTCCATCCGCGTGAGCGGGACCCGCATCGCGATTTTTGCCGGGGCGGGTAATAACGGCGGGGACGCCCTCTACGCCGGTGCATATCTGGCGCGGCGCGGGGCCACCGTGGTGGCGGCGCTTCCGCTGCCTGCTTATCACCGCGCGGGGGCGCAGGCTTTGGAGCGCGCCGGCGGCACCCTCATCCGCGAGGCCAGCGCGGCGCAGGCGGTTGAGCTCGCGCGCCGCAGCGCCGTCTGGGTGGACGGGCTGCTCGGCATCGGGGCGCGTGGGCCGGCGCGCGAACCGCTGGCTTCGTGGCTTGCCGCGCTGGAATCCGAGCGTCTGGCCAGCCCGGTGGAACCGCTCGTGGTCGCGGTGGATACTCCCTCCGGGATCGGGGTGGACGACGGCGCCCTGCCCGGCCCCTACCTCTCCGCCCACCTCACCGTGACCATGGGAGCAGCCAAGGCCGGGCTGGTGCTCGACCCGGCCCGCCGGGCCGCGGGGCGCATCGAGGTGGTGGAGCTCGGCTTCGCCCCTCACCTGGGCGAACCATCCGTGCTGCGCCTGGGTGATTCCGATGTGGCGGACCTGTGGCAGGTCCCCGGCGCGGACGACCACAAATACACCCGCGGCGTGGTGGGGATCGTGTCCGGTTCGGTGCAGTACCCGGGTGCGGGTTTATTAACGACGACGGCCGCTCTCGCGGCGGGACCCGGGATGGTACGTTACCTCGGTGAGAATGAGGTCGCGGAGCTGGTTATCACCGCGCATCCGGAAGTGGTGGCGGCCCCGGGGCGGATCCAGGCCCTCGCGGTTGGTTCGGGCGATCCTCCGGGAGCACCGGCCCTCCTGCACGCCGCGCTTAAAGACGGGTCCCCGGTGGTTGTGGATGCCGGCGCTCTGCCCACCATCGCCGATATGGCGGCGCGGGCGGGCGTGCGGTTCGGCGAGCACGTGGTGCTCACCCCGCACGCCGGGGAAGCCGCCCTACTCGCCGCGCAACTGGATCTCCGCGACGGGGATGGCAGGCCTTTTAGCCGCGCGGTGATTGAGTCCTGCCCGGTGGCGGCCGCGCGGGCTCTGGCGGCCCGGTTGGGGGCGACGGTGGTGCTCAAGGGATCCGTTGATGTGGTGGCCAGCCCGAGCGGACAGTGCTACGCCCAGGGCGGGGCGCCGGGCTGGCGCGCCGTGGCCGGGGCTGGCGATGTGCTGGCCGGGCTCATCGGAGCCATGCTCGCTCAGCACGCTGTGGTTGGCGAGCACACGGAGGTTGCGGGGCACACTGAACTCACCGAGCCGGCAGATGGCGCGGGCGGGCCCACCGCAATCGATGCACCCGCTGCGACTGCCTGCCTGGCACCCGGGGCGGCCGCCCGTATTGCGGCCGCTGCCCTGCACGTTCATGCCCGCGCTGCCGCGCTCGCGGCCGGAACACCTTTCGCCGCGCCGGCGCGGGGCGCGCTCGGGGAGCCCGCGCCCGCGCCGGGCCGGCCTATCAGTGCAGCCCAGATCGCCGCGCGCATCCCGGAGGTCATCGGCCAGATTCTGGGCGGCGCGTAGAATACAGGCACGCCCGCGCCGCGGCCCGCGGCCGGCAGCTCGCAGCGCGGCTCGCCCGCAGGTGACCAGCGCGCCGCAGCTCGCCAGTCCCGCCCCGCACTCCTATCCGCGCCTCAACAGGAAGAACACCATGTTTAGCCTTGATCCCGCAGTTTTCACCTCCCGAGCTACCATCAGCCTGGGTGCGCTCGAGCAGAACCTCACCCGGGTACGGGCCCATCTCACGGGCCAGAAAATCATGGCGGTTATCAAAGGTGATGCCTACGGCCACGGGTTGCTTCCCGCCGCTTGAGCCGTGGGATCGCTGCCGTTTGCGCGCACGCCCGCCATATGTCGCCCGCCGCGCGCGCATTCGCACGCGCGGGAGCGGACTACCTGGGGGTTGCCCAAGTTGCCGAAGCGCTCGCGCTGGTCCGGGAATGGGGGGAGCAGCCTACCGAAGGTGAAGCACTAGCCGGCCACCCGGCCCTGCCCCCGGTGTTCTCCTGGATTTACACCCCCGATAGTGATCTCGCCCCAGCACTCGAAGCGGGGATTGAACTCTCGGTGGGGGATACCTGGATGATTGAGGCGGTGGCGCGGGCCGCTCAGGCTACCGGCCACACCGCCCGGGTTCACCTGAGCGTGGATAGCGGCATGACCCGCGAGGGCTTCAACCTGGAAGATATCCCCGCGGCCGCACAACTCCTCGCCACACACCAACAGGCCGGGCGCCTCGAAGTCGTTGGCATCTGGAGCCACCTGGCCTGCGCGGATGACCCGGATAGCGATGCCACCACCAGCCAAATCGCCGTTTTCGACGAAGCCCGCCGCCTCGCCACCCGCGCCAGCCTCACCCCGCGCCTGGCCCACCTTTCCGCCTCCAGCGGGGTGCTCTGGCACCCGGGAGCCCGCTACGATATGGTGCGCCCCGGCATTATCCTCTACGGGCTCAGCCCCGAACCGCGCCGCACCCTCGCCTCCGACCTGGGCCTGCGCCCCGCCATGCGCCTGGAATCCGAGCTTCTCACCACCCGCCAGCTTTCCCACCGCGCCGGCGTTTCTTACGGGCACACGGCCGTTGTTGAGGACGGGGCCGTGCTCGGCGTCGTACCGCTCGGATATGCCGATGGGGTTCCGCGGGCGCTGTCCAATAAGGGCTATGTGACGGTCGGGGAGGGGCCGGCCGCTCAGCGCGCGCCCATCACCGGGCGGGTGTGCATGGATCAGTTTGTGGTGCGCCTGGATGGGCCGCTGCCGGCCGGCACCCCCGTGGTGCTCTTCGGCGACCCGGCCCGCGGGGAAGTGAGCGCCGCGCAATGGGCACTGGCCAGCGGCACGATTTCTTATGAGATTATTACCCGCGTGGCCGCCCGGGTCCCGCGCTTGTACGTGAAGTAGGCACCCGCACGCCCTACGCCCGCGCCCGCGAAGCGACGTAGAATAGCACGGTGACTGAGAAGATCCTTATTGAGGACGCCGAGGCGATGCACGCCGTTGGCTGCGCCCTCGGAAAGCTCCTGCGCGGCGGCGACCTCATCATGCTCAACGGGCCGCTGGGCGCCGGAAAAACCACAATGACCCGCGGAATCGCGGAAGGCATGAACGTGGGCGGGCGCGTCACCTCCCCGACGTTCGTGATCGCCAATGTGCACCGCTCGCGGGCCGGCGGCCCCGACCTCGTCCACGTGGACGCCTACCGCCTCACCTCCCTGGAAGAACTGGACGCCCTGGACCTGGATTCCTCCCTGGAAGAATCCGCCACCGTGGTGGAATGGGGCGAAGGCAAAACCGAGGTCCTCACCAATGACCGCCTCGATATTGATATTGAACGGCCCGTCGGCGCCGCGGCCGGCAGCGATGTGCTCGACCTGTACGTCGATTCGCCCCGCACCCTCAGCCTGCGCGCTTCCGGCCCGCGTTCGCGCCAGCTCGCCGCCGACCTGCTCGCCTCGTACCACCAGGAGAATGCTTCATGAATATTTTGACCATTGATACCAGCGACCTATCCGTGGTGGGCCTGGTCCGCGTGGAACATTTTGGGAACGACGGCGCCGCCGGGCAGATCGCCACTCTGGCCCGCGAGGTGTCCCCGGATTCGCGCCACCACGCTGAAACTCTCACCCCGATGGTCAAGGCAGTCCTGGAAGCAGCCGGGGTGGAACGCGCCGATGCCATCGTGGCGGGAACCGGGCCCGGGGCCTTTACCGGGCTGCGTGCCGGCTTGGTGACCGCCCGCACCCTCGCTTTCGCCTGGGATGTGCCCCTCTACGGCGTTTCCTCCCTGGAAGTGCGGGCCCTGGGCACGCTGCGCGAGGGAGCTACCCGCGCGCTCGCGGTTATCGATGCCCGGCGTAAGGAACTGTATGTGCTGAGCGCAGAAGTAGCACCGGCTGCCCAGAGCGCGGCGCGCGGCGAACTCACCGTCACGGATGGCCCCCGCATTATCCGCCCGGCCGAGGTACCTGCGCTGCGCGGCGAACATACCAGCGTCGTCGTATCCCATGGGGATATGTATCCGGAACTGAGCGGGGCGCGCGTGGTGGAATGCGAACCGGAGCTCATGGTGGCGCGCGCGGGCGCGAAGTTGGCGGCGGGCGAGGCGCTCGATACCGAGCCGCAATATTTGCGCCGCCCCGATATCGCGCAGGGCGTGGCCCAGCCGGCGGGCAGCGGTTACCTCGGCAGCTAGGCGCGTGGTGGGGAGTGAGATGCCGCGGCACTGGCGCGATGTGCCGATGCGGCGCGTGGTAGCTGATCCGTCCTGGGCGCGTGACCTGGCCCGTTTCGACGCCGCCCAATTTGGCGCGCGGGAAGCCTGGCCGCGCGGGGCCTGGGAGCAGGCGCTGCGGGCCAGTAGCGAAGCCTACCTGCTCTACACGGTGGAACCTCCGCGGGAAGTGATGGAGCGGGGCGAAGCTGCGGTGTTCCCGGGCACTGCCGCAAATTCGGTAGAGCACGGCGCCACTGCGGCCGTGCCCGGTGCCGCCACACCAAACGCTCCTTCCATTAATGCGCTTGACGATCTTCACCCGCCCATCCTGGCGGCCGGCGGGGTGAGCCTGGGAGTGGAAGCCGAAATCCTCACTCTCGCGGTGGCGCAGGCGGTGCGCGGGCAGGGCCTGGGCGGTGCGCTTCTTGACGACCTCATGACCCTGGCGCGCGACGCGGGCGGGGAAACCATGTTCCTGGAGGTCCGCTCGGACGACCCGATTGCCACCGGACTCTACGCCTCGCGCGGCTTTACCGCGGTGGGGCGGCGCCCTGGCTACTATCACGGGCGCGACGCCACGATTATGCGCTGTTCATTAGCCGCCGCTTCGGCCTAAACTATCCCTTTGCGGGCTCGCGGGAGAATCCGCCGGCACAGCGTAGTGAAAGCGGAAAGGAAACGGGGATGGCGGAATGCAGCGGCGCGAATATGACGGGTAGCGCGGATGCTGTGGATTATGCAAACTTTGAGGTCCACCGGCTGCGCCAGCCCCTCCCGATCTGCCCGGAACTTTTCGGCTTCGCCCCCTCCCCGAATATCAGCGCGTGGGTCGGCCCGCACCTGGCGCTCCTCGGCTGGGGCGAATACGTAGCGGTAGAAAGCGAGGCCCCGGATACTCTCGAACGCGCGGCCGCGCGCTGGGCGCAGCTGAGCGCCGCGGCACGGCGCAGTGGGCAAACCGGGCAAACCGAGCGAAACGGGCACAACGCGCGAACCGCGCGAACCGGGCACAAGAATACGCAGAAGTACGACGACGCAGAGCTGCCCTGCGCCCTCCCGCTCGCCTTCGGATCTTTCGGGTTTCTCCGGGGCGGAATGCTCCTGATCCCGGAAACTCTCCTGGTGATCACCAAGGAAGCCAGTTGGGTGATCGGGGTGGATTGCGGGGAGCTGGCTCGGCGCCTGGACTCCCTGGACGGGGCGGCGGTGTGCGCGGCGGGCCGCGCCGCATTAGCGAGCATTCCCGGCTGCGGGGCCACGCACTCGGAAGGCGGGAGCCTGAGCGAAAGTGAATGGTGCACGGCGGTGGCCACGGTGCGCGATATGCTCCGCGCGGGCCAAGCGGACAAAGTTGTGCTGGCCCGGGATAAAAAACTGCGGGCGCAACGGGATTTCGATCCGCGCCTGCTGTGCGCTCACCTGGCGCGTTCCTATCCGAGCTGCTGGATATACGCGGTGCGCGGCCTGGTGGGCGCCACCCCCGAACTTTTGGTTGGCACCCGGGCGGGGGAGTTTTCCTGCCGGGTGCTCGCGGGAACAGCCACAGCGGATGAGGGGGAGGTGCTCCTCGCCTCGGAAAAAGACCGCCGCGAACATGAGATCGCGGTGGAATCGGTGCGCAGCGCGCTTACTCCCGTGGCGAGCTCGCTGGATATTCCCGAGCAACCGGAGCTGCTCCGGCTCCCGAACGTGTGCCATTTAGCGACCGATGTGCGTGGGCGCAGCGAGCATTCCGCACTGGGCCTGGCCTACGCTTTGCATCCCACCGCGGCGGTGTGCGGCCAGCCCACCGCTCTGGCCCGCGATATTCTCACCGATGTGGAACATATGGACCGCGGGCGGTATGCCGGTCCGGTCGGCTGGGTGGACGCGGCCGGCAACGGCGAATTCGGGATCGCGCTGCGCGGGGGCCACATCACCGGAAACTTCATCACTCTGTACGCGGGAGGCGGGATTATGCCGCAATCTATCCCGGAGGCAGAATTCGCGGAAACCGAAGCGAAAATGCTCCCTATGCTGAGCGCGGTGGCGGAAAGCCGCTAAGCCCCGCACCACGCCGGCGCACTTAGCTCATGCGGTGCTTCGCGCGTGCATCGCGTGAGTTATGCACCTAGGGCAGCACTAATTTCCGCTTGCACCTGCGCATCGCGAGCGCGCAGATCCGGAATATCGGTACGCACCTCAACCACCGACACCCCGCGGATCGGGCGCGCCAGGAGATCATCGAGCTGGTCAAGGCTGCGCACCTCCAGATAATCAGCTCCCATACCGTAGGCAAGGTACTCGATGTCACAGCGCTGCGGCGTCGCAAAATAACGCCCGAAATCCTGCGCGTGCTGCGGCTCGCCGTGCTCCAGGCCAGCGAAAATTGAACCGCCCGCATCGTTGAGGACAATGACTTGCAGATCCACCTCCGGCTCGTGGCTCCCGCGGAGCAAGCCGCCCATATCGTGGAGGAAGGTGAGATCGCCCAGCAGCACCCGCACCGGTTCCCCGGTGGCGGTGGCCAGACCGCGCGCGCAACTGATGGTGCCGTCAATCCCCGCCAGTCCGCGGTTACTGAGAACGCGGAGCGGGCGGGCCGGGGTGCGTGCCGCGCGGTCGAGGATCCGGATAGAAGCCGAAGCCCCCACGAAGAGCAGCGGGGCACTCTCGGGATGCTCGCTGTGACTATCCCAGATAGTGCAGGCAATATGCAGGGGATCGAAAGGTGCGCCGGGGGTGCGGGCGGCTAGGCTGCGCCGTCGGCTTATCATCGTGGCGCTCCGTTCCTCCGCTGCGCGCCACAACGGTGGAATCGTACCCGTAGTTTCAGGTGCGGGCGGCAGTGCCGGTAGCACGGCGCGAACCGTTCCGAAAGGATCGAAATAGTAACCGCTGCGATCAGCCACCGCCACAATATTAATATCGGCGCGTTTGAGGAGCTGGGTGACGGGGCGCGAGAGGGTGGGATGCCCGCACAGGAGCACCTGCTCAATACCCTGCATGTGCGTGAGGTAATAAACATAGTGGCTGAGCGCGGGCCCGTAAGCCGCCGGGCTACTCGGCTCAGCCAGCAGCGGCCAGCCCAGCGCCCCCGCGAGCGCCACGATTCCCGCCCCGCTGCCGGTAGCATCCCCGGCCACAATAACGGTGCCGAGCTCCCGGTCCAGCACTTCCGGCCAGGGCGTGCCCGCCGTACCCATAGGGGCCGGCGCGGCGATCCGGCGGGGCGCGGGCCATACCCGCGGGGGAGCGGGAAGCGCGGCAAGATTGCCATCCAAACAAATATTGAGATGTGCGGGGCCGGGGCGCCCGCCCTCGCCGAGCGCCCGGGCGACCGCGCGCCACACCTGGTTCGCGACCACCGCGCCGTCCTCCCCGAAGGCCGGAATATCCAGCTGGGCGCGCACCACGGTGGCGAACATTCCGGCCTGCTGGGTGGTTTGATTCGCTCCGGTGCCGCGCAGGTAGGCGGGGCGGTCCGCGGTCACGGCGAGGAGGGGGATTCCGGTGGCATCGGCTTCCGCGAGGGCCGGGTGAAGATTGGCGACGGCGGTGCCGGACGTGGTGATCACAGCAACCGGGAGGGGCTCTGCGGCGAGCACCTCACCGCGGGCCAGCCCGAGGGCGAAGAAGCCAGCGCTGCGCTCATCGACTCGCACGTGGGTGGTGATCAGGCCGGCGCGCGCCGCTGCAGCTGCCGCGTAGGTGAGGGGCGCATTGCGCGAACCGGGGCAGATGACCATATGGCGCACCCCGCAACCGATCAGCGCCCCGATAATATCGCGGGCGTGCGTGGCGGTCGGGTCCGCGGGCGCGGCCCGGTCCGGTGCGGCCGGTGCGGTGGCGGCTGACGGTAGCGTGCGCGGGGCCGCGGCGCGGGTTGCGTCGTCGTTCATCATGCTCATGAGTACCACTCCATCATCTCGCTCAGGCGCCGCTGCCAGCGCGCCACCAAATCCGGTGCCGCACTGAGCTGCGAGGTATCCACGGCGGCCCTCCCGCATTCAATCATGCCCGCGCGGGGCAGCTTCGCTTCGCTCGCAATATCGGCGCTCAGGAGCTGAACGGTTGCCAAACCGCAGGCGTAGGGGAGGCGATCCACCGCGGCTGCCGCGGCCAGCCCGGCCGCGATCCCCACCGAGGTCTCCAGGGCGGAAGAAAGCACCACGTCCAATCCGCACTCGCGGGCAACATCGAGCGCGCGCGGGATTCCTCCCAGGGGCGCCACTTTAATAACCGCAATATCGGCAGCTCCCGCGCGAGCCACCGCCAGCGGGTCGCTGGCGCGGCGAATCGATTCATCCGCGGCAATTTTGGGGGCAACCCGGGAGCGCACCCGGGCCAGCTCCGCGATCTTTTTGCAGGGCTGCTCCACGTATTCCAGCCCGGCCAGCCCGCCCGCGCGGGCCGCCGCGTCAAGCTCGGTGATGGCCCGGATAGCGGTATCGGTATCCCAGGCCGCGTTCGCATCCACGCGTACCCTCCCGGCCGGCCCGAGCGCCGCCGCCACCGCGGCCACCCGCTCGCAATCCTCGCGTAGGGTCGAGCGCGGATCGGCAACTTTCACTTTCGCGGTGGTGCAGCCGGCCGCGTCGCGAACCAGCCGGGCTGCATCCGCAGGCGTGGTGACCGGGATCGTCACATTCACGGGGATATGGCTGCGCAGCGGACGCGGAAAGGGCCGGGTGGCCGCCTCGATTCCGGCGCGCAGCCACGGGGCTGATTCCCGCGGGTCATAATCCCAAAACGGAGCTGCCTCACCCCAACCGGCCGGGCCCTCCAGGAGCAGTCCCTCCCGCACGGTAATCCCCCGGAAGCGGCGCTTGAGCGGAATCGAATAGGCGAGCACCCGGGACAGTTCGGGGAAAGGATTGACTAATTCAGTAAGCATGGCCTCGTTGACAAGTACGCGGTACGGCACGCGGGCCCGGGCCGCTAGGCCGTGGCTCCGCGCCGCCGAGAGTGTGAAACAGACCCCATACTAGCGCCTGCCGGCTAAACTGTCCCCCATGAGTATGCTTCCTTCGGTTTCAGATACATTCGATCCCGCGCGCTGGCGCACGGTCCCCGGTTTCGAGTTTGAAGATATTACCTACCATCGTGGTATTTCCCGCGGGGAGGTGGATGGCCGACCCGCGGGCGAGGACCTCCCGGTGGTGCGCATCGCCTTTGACCGCCCCGATGTGCGTAACGCTTTCCGCCCGCTCACCGTGGACGAACTCTATCGGGCATTCGACCACGCGCGCATGAGTTCCGATGTGGCCGCCATTATCCTCACCGGGAACGGTCCCTCCCCGCGCGATGGCGGCTACGCTTTCTGCTCGGGCGGCGACCAGCGGGTGCGCGGGGCAGACGGCTACCAGTACGAAACGGCCGGCGCGGATTCTAGCGCCGGGGTGGCTCAGCGCCGCGCCCAAATCGACCACGCCCAAGCCAGCCGCATGCACGTGCTCGAACTCCAGCGCCTTATCCGCACCACCCCGAAACCGGTGATCGCGGCGCTCACCGGGTGGGTGACCGGCGGCGGGCACTCCCTCATGGTGGTCTGCGATCTGGCGGTCGCCTCCCGCGAACACGCCCGCTTCAAGCAGATCGACGCCAATGTGGGTTCCTTCGACGCCGGATACGGCAGCGCCCTGCTGGCCCGCCAGGCCGGTGACAAGCGCGCTCGCGAGATTTTCTTCCTCGCCCGCGAATACAGCGCGGACCAGGCCGCGGCCTGGGGTGTTATTAACGAAGCGGTGGCGCACGCGCAGGTGGAAGAAACCGCTCTCGAGTACGCGCGTATTATTGCCACGAAATCACCGCAAAGCATCCGTATGCTCAAATTTGCTTTTAATATGGTCGACGACGGTATCGCCGGCCAGCAGGTATTCGCTGGTGAAGCCACCCGTTTGGCCTATATGACGCCGGAAGCCCAGGAAGGCCGGGATGCCTTCCTCGAGCATCGCAGCCCCAATTGGGATCCCTACCCGCGCTACTTCTAAAACAGGCGGGTTGAGGTTCGCGCATGTCCAGTGTTCTGAGCCCGGAGGATATTGAGTTCATTGTTCCTTCCCGGAGCGGTATACGCGCGCTATACGATGCGATAGCGGCGCGGCTGGAAGCACCCGGTAGCCACCGCCCGCTCATGCCGCTGGCTTCTTCGGCGGCCGATGCAGCGGCGGATTCGGCGGTTGATGCGACTACGGCCGCGGATGCAGCGGCCGATGCGGCGGCGGTGGCGGGGCGGATCCGCTGGCGGCCGGATATTGATTTTATTTTGCAAACCTCCGGTTCCACCACGGGGAAGGGGCACCTGGTCGGGCTTTCCGCCCGGGCTTTCCTCGCTTCGGAAGCTGCCACCGCGGAATTCTTCGGGGGCCGGGGCCGCTGGGTGCTGGCCCTCCCCGCGCATCACGTGGCCGGGTTCCAGGTAGTGGCACGCTCCTGCGTGGCCGGTAGCTATCCGGTGGAGCTCCCACCCGGGCTATCGCTACGCGATCATGGCGGCGTGGATATGGTGGATATGCCGGAGGGCGGCTTCCTATCCGTGGTTCCCACCCAGCTCTCCGATATTGTGGAATCCGGCCAGGCGGGCACCACGGCCTTGAGGAACTTGCGTGCCATATTGGTGGGCGGGGCGGCGGCTGCGCCGTCGCTCATCACCCGTGCCCGAGCATTGGGGCTCCCGGTGGTGACCACCTACGGCATGACGGAAACCGCGGGCGGCTGCGTTTATAACGGTATCCCGCTGCCCGGGGTGCAGGTGGCCGCGCCCTCCGGGCGGCTGCAATTATCCGGGCCGATGCTGGCCGCAGGGTATTTGAACGAACCAGAATCTGCGGCTTTTATAACGAGTGGCGGCCGGCGCTGGCACGTGACGAATGATGCCGGGAGCGTTATTGAGGGGAGAGTGCAGGTCGCGGGGCGCCTGGATGACGTGATCATTTCCGGCGGGGTGAAGGTGCATGCCCGGCAGGTCAGCGAGGTGCTGTGCAGTTTCCCGGGGGTGCGGCGCGCGGAAGTTCTTCCGGTGGTGGATGAGCGCTGGGGGCAGATCGTGGGAGTAATTCTGGAAGCAGAGTTCCCTTTCGCGCAGCGCGCGGAGGAGGTACGTGAGTACGTGCGCGTGCGGATGGGGAAGGCCGCCGCGCCGCGCCGGGTGGTGCAAGCAGCTATCCCCATGCTGGCCTCCGGGAAAGTGGATCGCCTGCGCGCGCTGGAGATGCTGCGCACTCCCACATGGGAAAAGTGAGGAGTAAGATTGCCGGGCGTGAGTACAACAGTTTTGGGAATCGAAACCTCGTGTGATGAAACGGGGATCGGGATCGTACGCGACGGCGAGCTGCTGGCGGATGTAACCGCCACGTCTATGGATGAATACGCCCGCTACGGCGGCATTATCCCGGAGATTGCCTCGCGTGCTCACCTCCAGCAAATGGTCCCCACCCTGAACGCGGCCCTGGAGAAGGCCGGCGTGGGGCTGGGCGATTTGGATGCGATTGCGGTAACCGCAGGCCCGGGGCTCATCGGTTCGCTGACCGTTGGGGTTTCCGCGGCGAAATCCCTGGCCTTGGCGCTGGGTATTCCGCTCTACGGCGTTAATCATATTATTGGGCACCTGGCGGTGGATCAGCTGGCCAGCGGGCCCTTCCCGGAGAGCTTTATCGGACTGGTGGTTTCCGGGGGTCATTCCTCGATTCTGCACGTGCGCGATATTGCCGGGGATGTGACGGAGCTGGGCGGCACCCTGGATGATGCCGCCGGTGAAGCCTTCGATAAAGTGGGGCGCCTCCTCGGCCTGCCCTACCCGGGCGGCCCGCATATTGACCGCCTCTCCAGGACCGGCAACCGGGATGCCATTCGCTTCCCGCGCGGCCTGGAAGGCGGGAAAAATAAGGCACGCCACCGCTACGATTTCTCCTTCTCCGGCCTGAAAACCGCTGTGGCCCGCTATATTGAGGGCCTGGAAGAACGCGGCGAAGAAGTCAATGTTCCCGATATTGCCGCCGGATTCACCGAAGCTATTACCGATACCCTCACGGATAAAGCCCTGCGGGCCTGCGAAGATAAGGGCTGTGACACCCTGGTGGTGGGCGGGGGATTCTCCGCGAATTCCCGGCTGCGGGAACTGGCCGCCCAGCGCGGAGCCGAACGCGGGATCAACGTGCGCATCCCAGCGCTGCGCTACTGCACCGATAATGGCGCCATGATTGCTGCCCTCGGGTACAGCGTGGCGGTCAGCGGGCGGGCGCCGTCGCCCCTCGATATAACGGTGGACACGAATATGCCCCTCGATCTGGTAGCGTTCTAGCGCCTACCACCCTTCGCGTTCGGCGACGATAGCGCGGTGCTCGCCGAGGATCCGGGTGAGGATCACGGTGGCGGCGCCGTCCCCGGCGTTCTTGTGCAACTTGAGTTGTTTGCGGAAGAGCGCCGGGTCAATATCGGTTCCGCGTTTTTTGATTTCGGCCCGCACGACGCCGCGTTTGCGCAGCTCGGCAGCCACGGTTTTGGCGTGCAGCGGGAGCACATCCAGTATTTTGAAACGGGCGAGGAGCGGGGAGGCGACGGCGTCGCCGCTTAAATACGCCAGCCCGGGCGAAATCGGAGCCAAATCAAAATCGCTACACACCTGGTCGAGGCCGCCCGCGCGCATAAGCGCCGGATCCGGTTCGTACAGGTACGCATCCAGGGGCCGGGCCGGCAGGGAAGCGGCGGACTGGCTCGGATCCCCGCGCCAGGTGCGATAGTAGCCGACCAAGTTCCCGGTGGCGGAAGTGGCGGCGTCGTCGCCCTCCTCGCGCCGGGGCTTTTCGGTGAGGATCGTGGCGCCGCGCCCCGGATCGCGCGTCCCAAACCACGCCACCGCCTCCACGAGGTCCCCGTCCACGCTCACCCAATCGACGAAGGCATCGGCGGGCAAATCCGCCCAGCGAATCCCGGGCCCGAGCTTAATCCCGGTCACCCGGAATTCGCGCGCCAGCGCAATGGCATCGCTGAGCGCCGGCTGCCAGTGCTCGGGATGCGAAATCCGCTTGCCCCGCGCATCGCGCCGCGCCGGGTCGAGCCACAGCCCCTCGCGGCTCTCATAGCTACCGAGCAGGGCGTATCCGTCTGTTGGTACGACGGCGCAACCGGCATTAGCCTGCGCGAAATGAGCGGTAACCGGGTCACGCTCCACTCCCAGGGCGGTCAGGCCGGCGTCGGTGAAGGCCTGGGAATCCGCCCCGATCCCGCAGCCGAAATCGAGCACTTCGCGCACGCCGGCACGTTGGAAGACCGAGGCGTGCTGGCGGGCCACGCTGGCGCGGGTGGATTGCTGGAGGCCGGCGTCGGTGAAGAACATGCGGGTGGCGCGCTCGCCGAATTTGGCGCGGGCGGCATCGCGCAGGCGGGTCTGGGTGAGCAGAGCGGAGCTTTGCTCGGGGGTGAGGCCGCGTTCGCGCAGTTCGGTGGAGAGTTTGAAAGCATCGGCCACGTTATGGGCCGGCATGGTGGCGAGGAGGGCTTGCCCGGCGGGGGAGGTGAGCCAGTGGGCGACGTCGAGCTGTTCCACGCTTCCAAGCCTAGCGTGCCCGGGCGGGCGGGGCCTAACGCGTCTGGGGGAGTGCCTGGCGCGAGCTGCCCGCGCCTGGCACACTATGTGATATGGCTAATATTCCGACATTGACATTGAACGACGGGCACACCATCCCGCAGCTCGGCTTCGGCGTTTTCCTGGTGGAGCCGCAGGAGGCAGAGCGCGTGGTGAGCGAGGCGCTGGCCACCGGCTATCGGCATATTGACACCGCAGCCATTTACGGCAACGAAGCCGAGGTGGGGCGCGCGATTGCGGCCTCCGGTATCCCGCGCGAGGAACTTTTTATCACCACGAAACTGTGGAATGACCGGCAGGCCGATGCCCCGGCCGCGCTGGCGCAATCCCTGGAGAAACTGGGGCTTGATTACGTGGATCTGTATCTCATTCACTGGCCGGCACCGCAGCAGGGGCTGTACGGGGAGGCGTGGAAGGACCTGGTGAGCTTCCGGGAGGCCGGGTTGGTCCGTTCGGTGGGTGTATCCAATTTCCAACCTGCGCATCTCAATCGCATCGTGGCTGATGGCGGCGTCGTACCGGCCGTGAACCAAGTTGAGCTGCACCCGCGTTTCCAGCAACGCGAAGTTTCCCAGTATTGCGCCGCGCGCGATATCAAGATCGAGGCGTGGGGGCCGCTGGGGCAGTCTAAGTACGGGCTTGATGAACTGGAGCCGATTGCGGCCGCGGCCCGCGCGCACGGGAAAACCGCCGCGCAGGTCACGTTGCGCTGGCATCTGCAAAGCGGGCATATTGTTTTCCCGAAAACCACGCACCGGGCGCGTATGGAGGAGAATATCGACCTCTTCGATTTCGAGCTCAGCGCCGCGGAAATGCAGGCGATTGCCGGGCTGGATGCCGGGGAAGCCGGGCGGGTGAGCTCCCATCCCGATGAGGTGAACTAGGCGCGCGAAACGGCGCGAGCGTGGGTGTGGCGCGGTAGGTGTGAGTGCCCGGAGCCCTGCGGACGAGCGCGCGCCGTGCGAGAAACTTCGCTTTTCGCAAATCCTTAGCACTCACCTTGACTGAGTGCTAAGTGCGGCTTACCTTTAATAGCGGACGTAGTTCATGCTACGGCTTGTGCTTAGTGCGGGCCCGGCCCCCGCGACGGCGGGTCCCGGTTCTGAGCGCGTTTGTAGTGCACGAGTTGAGAAGTAAGGAGGAGCCGCATGTCGGTCTCCATTAAGCCGCTTGAGGATCGCGTTGTTATCCGTCAAGCTGAAGCAGAAACGACCACCGCTTCCGGTCTGATCGTTCCCGATACCGCTTCGGAAAAGCCCCAGGAGGGCACCGTTCTGGCGGTGGGCCCGGGCCGTATTGATGACAAGGGCAACCGCGTTCCCATGGATGTCAAAGTGGGGGATGTTGTGGTGTACTCCCGCTACGGTGGCACCGAAGTCAAGTACGGCGGGGATGAATTCATCATCCTCTCCGCGCGTGACGTGCTCGCCGTGGTGGAAAAGTAACATCACCTAGGCAGCGCTAGATAGCGCTAGGCAGCGCCGTTTTTGCGGTAGCTAGTAGCGCCGCGATTCGGCGGCAGCGTAGTACGTGGTGGGGCTGGCTCGTTTGGGCCGGCCCCACCACGTTTTTGCATAACCTTGCGTTCGGCGGCTCTGCCACAACCCGGTGCGCCACCTCTGGTTACAGGCATTTCCACAGATCGTGATCGCCATCGGGAACAGGTCTCATACCCAGGGGAAGACTGAAAACTGGGCGGTACCAATAACCTACTGTCTTGAAACGATGCTTTTCTACCGACGAACGTCAGTGTGAAATACCGACAAATGACGGTGTTGTGGTACTAGAAATAACTGGTTAACTGGAGGCGTATCTGAATGGAGATCTCCGCCCGCGTTTCCGGGCTGGGCAATTCGCCACCAAAGACGGTGGTGCAACGAAAGGAATACAGGGAATGAACGAGGGCGAATGTACGGATCGATTTCAGGAATTTGGGAAGCTATTTTCGACAAGCGCGCGTTCGTTGAAATCGGAGAAGAGGGTGCTAGTTTCCTTGAGGTGCTTCTCGGTTTAGAGGGTGTTGTAGCCGAATGCTTCGGCTAAAAGGACAACCATGGTTCGTGTTTCTCCGGATCCGGATTGGACGCCGGTGCCTTTCCGCCAGTCGTGGAGCGGTCACCTCATCGTTGGCACGCTGACCGCAATAGGTATTGTGATTGCGCTGGCGCTGAGCCGGTTGTTCCTCCCTCATCAGGTGAATTTTTTCGCACTGCTGCTCATCGTGGTGCTGAGCACCGTGGCTGTTGAATTCCTTTCGACCATCCCTCACCTGTGGCAACAGCAAAGGTATCATCATCCCCACCCGGGAGGATGGCTTCCTCCGCTGAGCCGGATTGCGTTCTTCGCAGGGGTCTATTTTCTTGTCACGCTGGCACTGACGTGGAACTCCCGGCAGGCACTCATCTGTGGTGGCCTGGCTACCGCGGTCGCGATCATTGAGGTGATCGGGATACGGCAGTGGAAATCCGGCTTGACCATAGCAGAGGAGAGAGAAGCCACCCTGAAAGCCAAGAAAGCGCTTCAAGAACTCATTATAGAAACCCGCATAGAGCGGCGGGAGATAGCTCGGCGCAGAGCGGCCGAGCGCCACAAGCGGCTCGGCTTACCGGAGGACACCAGTCCGATTATTACGGTCAAGCCGGGCGGCTTCGAATTCCGGCCGCATCGCGTGAACTTTATTGCGCCGCGCGCCGAGCCCGACGGCGCGGAGCAGCCTGATGCGCACTCAGATCCACATTCTCAAGAGGACCGAGGTTAGCTCGGCAGTTAATTGCGGCGTAGCTGGGCTCCCAGCTCTTCGGTGGCGCTTGTGCTTCACAGGTAGAATTGAGGACTGAATTGCTTGGGATTGAGGAAGTGAAAGAACAGTGCTTCAGCTAGTTGAATATGCGTTAGTCGGTTTGGAGCTCATCGTCGCCTTGCTCAGCGTTATTTTCGCGGTTATGAGCCTGATGGGGCACTCCGACATGATTTACTTGGCCATGTTATGTTTAGGGATCTATGCAGTCGCATCTGTGATCACTAAGGGAATCGAGCATTTGGGTAAGAATAAGTAATCTGGTACGGGGATATTTAGCAAGCACGCGGCGGCAAGGCAGAACGACAGAGGAAAACTGTCTGTCGCGCACACTTTGTTTCCCGGCTGAAATGAAGGAAGGGGAGGGCCCGGAAATTCCGGGGCCTCCCCTTTCGCTTGCCCGGGGCGGGATACTGGCCGGTGGGCCAGGATCCCGCGGGCGTTACTTGTTAGCGGGTTGCAAACAGTGCTGTGTTAGCGGCGGACGATGGGGGTATCAACACCATCCCCGTCCCAGTCACCAACCAGCATCTGGTCACCAGCCCGGCCATAATGCAAGGTGATATCAGCGTTCCCGCTCTTGAGCGAGTTCGCCACAAACACCTGGTTACCACGGCGGACCGCGAAGGTATCCTTACCATCGCCATCCCAATCACCAACGAAGATCTGGTCACCGGCCTTGCCGTAGGAGAAGGACGTTTCAGCCTTGCCGCCCGCGAGGGTGTTATTCACGAAGAACACATTCCCACGCTGGAGAGCGAAGCTGGACTTGCCATCCCCGTCGAAATCACCGGAGAGCAACACATCACCGTCGCGCCCGAAGCTGAATACCTGGTCGGCATCCCCCGAACGGATCGAGTTGAGGACGAATACCTGGTTGCCGCGGCGTACCGCGAAGGTATCCCTACCGTCGCCATCCCAGTCACCAACCACGATGGTGTCATCAGCGCGCCCGAAGGAAATCACTTCATCGGCCACTCCACCGGTGAGGCTGTTCTGAATGAAGATCTGGTTACCGCGGCGGACAGCCAAGGTTTGCTGACCATCACCATTCCAGTCCCCGGCCAGGACTTCGTCACCGGCTCGCCCGTAGGAAAAAGCGGGTTGGGTTGCTATGGAGTCCCAATCGTTGGATAGATAGAACGTATTGCCGGTGTTACCCGGCTTCGCCGGAACGTTAGTTGTGCTCGGGGTAGGCGCCGGTGTCGGATCTGGGGCCACCGTAGGAGTTGGCTGCACTGTCGGATCCGGTTTTTCAGTAGGCGCTGGCTTTACTGTTGGCGTCGGCTCGGCCGTAGGCGTCGGCTCGGTCGTTGGCGTCGGCTTCACCGGGGGAGTGGGCGTGGCCGTGGGAACGGGCTGTGGCGAAGGGGCCGGTTTCTCGGTGGGCGTCGTCGTTACTGAAGGAGTGGGTTTTGGATCTTGCTGCGCAATACCTGCCGATTGCTCAAGGCCGGCCAAGGTAAATTTCGCTTGCTTGATATACGCAAGATCGGTGCGCACATCGTACCCGCGCCCGGCCGTTCCCTTCCAGGAATGCGAGAAGTCCTTATCCCAGTGGCCATACGAGTGCATGATGAACGTGCCATCGGGCAGTGCGGTGATACCCGTATACCCGGTATCCCCGCCGTAACGATTATTCGACCAGTCCCGCTCCAGCAGGATGCGATACTGGCCCGGGCGCTGGTGCATCAAATCATCGAAGGTGCCGACCCAGGCCACCCAGTTCCCGGCCTTCCAATCACTGGCACCATCGTGGCGGCCATTGCCATTGAGGTCATAGCGGATTTCCCGCATGGGAACCACCACCCGGCCAGAGACGGGATCATAGGCCGGCTTATGCCGCTCGCCGGCAAGGGAACCGGGAAGCTCCACCGGCTTCGACCAGGTCTTGCCTTCATCCTTGGACACGATCATCGTGGGCAGATGTGCATGGGACTGGCTGCGCGCCAAACCAACAATCTGCTTGCCATCCGGAGAACGGAACATCCCGATCTCACACATTTGATGGGACTTTTCGATATCGCGGTGTTCGGCCAGGTAGGGAACCGGATCAGACCACTTCTCCACGCCGTCCTCGAAAGTGAGGTAGGTCTTGTAATTGACGAAATCGTAATCGTGATAGACACCCATCCATTTTTGGATTGGCTGGCCGGCGTCGTCGCGCAATTGCACCAGGGAAGCCATGGCAACAATCGCGGCATTATCCTTCCCATCATGCTGACGCACCGGGTGGAAATTGGTGTACTCGCTCCACGTCTCGCCATTGTCATCCGAATAGGAGGTATTCCACCCGTAACGGTGGCCGGCATTATCAACACCCCACCCCGGATTAGCGGTGATAAGCATGAGACGCTCCGCGCCATCCTCCCGGATGAGGGAATACAGGGTAGGAGTTTCCTGCGAACCCGTCCACGACTTCGGGGTATCGGTCTTTTCCGTCCACGTTTTCCCCTGATCATCCGAGATCATCATGACCAGCGGGCCCTTGCCGTGCCCGGCCGGGAACGCGGAAATCAGCCGCCCGGTTTTTGTTTGCACCAGATCGGGTTGCCCCAAATACTGGCGATTTCCACCCGGCTGGCGCATCACCGTGCTGATATTGGCATCATCGAGCTTGTATTCCGGGATCGTATTGCGTAGGGGGAGCTGGGGCTGGGCGGGTTCGTTTTTGCCGGGCTCGCCCTTGCCGGGGGTATCTTGACCGGGCTGACCGGGCTGACCGGGCTGGCCGGGAGTCGGCTTTCCCTGGTCCGGATTGCCTTGCGCGGAATCCTGCGGCCGTTCCTTATCGTAGAGAGCTTTCACCTCAGCAGCGCTCAGCGCGGAGTTGTAGACGGCCAGTTCGTCAATGGCACCGGTGAAACCAGTTCCACCAATAACATCCGCGGGGATGAGCACGCGATGGTTCTTCGTCCAGGAATTCTTATCAACAGCCTGGCCATTGACGTACATCGTCATCCCAGCGGTTTTCGATTGCGTCCACGCAAGGTGATACCAGGTACCACCGGAAAAATCGTATTTGAAGGTCAGCACATCGCCGCGGCCCTTACCTACATGGAATCCAGCCTGGCGGTTCGCAGCCAATTTTAGATCGAAAGAAAAATCCTTCTTGTTATCCATGAGCACCGAGGTGCGCTCCCGGGGTGCTGCATCCGAGCGCACCCAATAGCTCACCGACCACGGGTCATTTTCAGAAATCGATATCGGCTGGGAAAAGCTGAGGCCGTGGCCATTCTCCACCCGCAAGGCAGTGCCGGACACGCCATCCACCAGCGGCGCCTGTGCCTGATCTGGATTGCGCTGCCCCGCGGAATCCGCGAGATCCGTATCGAAGGTGTACTTATGAATGGGGGTAGCTGCCTGTGATGCGTGGGCGATGAGGGTACCGCCGCCCGGCAAGGTAAGGAGTAACGCACCGGCAACAGATATAAATTGGTATAAACGTTTCACCACTATTCGCTTTCGATGAATTTGACAGTTCTGAGCACGGAGCTTCCGCGACATTGCTTCCGCTGCAACCCAGGCCAGGGGTTGCCGTGCTCGTGTACAAGATCACCGGTTCTTGTTCTGAACATACTAGGAGCGTGGCCGGGCGGGAGTAAGTGCCTTTTGGTCCTAAAGTCTGACAACTTTTTGTGAGGTGAAATACACTCGGGTTGTGTGGTGGCGGGGAAGGCATGTAGCTGCGTCGTCGTTCGAAAAGACCCCGGGGGCCGTGAGCGAAATTTGTCTGACCTGCGCAAATGTGCGCGCTGTGCGGGTGTTGACTCTTTTCTCGGAGCCGCCGGCGCAGTACTTTAACTTCCATGTGCGGAATTGTTGGGTACGCGGGCCCGCGCTCGCGAGCAGAACAGAGAAGAACGAACGGCGCCGAAACGGCAGGCACCAGCGCCACAAACGAAGCCACCACGGGCGCCTCGACCGGCGCCACGCAACGCGGATTGCAGGTGGTGCTCGAAGGCCTAGCCCGCCTGGAATACCGCGGCTATGACTCGGCCGGGGTGGCGGTGGCCGGGCCGGAGGGCTTGCGTGCGGTCAAGCGCGCCGGGCGCCTCGATAACCTGCGCCAGGCCCTGCAGGACACCCCGCTGCCGCCCGCGCAGGTGGCTATCGGGCACACTCGCTGGGCGACTCACGGTTCGCCCTCGGATACCAATGCCCACCCCCACGTTTCTTTTGATGGCCGGGTTGCTATCGTCCACAACGGCATTATCGAAAACTACCGCGAACTCGCGGAGGGCCTCGCGGCCACGGGCATTACGCCCGTTTCCGATACCGATTCGGAAATCGCGGCGCATATCCTCGCCCAGCAGCTCGCCGCGGTTGATGCGAATGCTGCGGTTGAACAAGATGGCGCCACGGTTGATGCGAGCGTTGCGGAGTCCGGTTCCGACGACGCCGCGGCCGGTGCTGCGGCCAGCACCGCCACCACCACGGAGCCCGGCTTAGGCTCCGCCCTCTTCCGCGCCATGCTCGCTACCGCGAATATCATTGACGGCTCCTTCACGCTCGTCGCTATCGACCGCGATCACCCCGATACCGTGGTGGCGGCCCGGCGGAACTCCCCGCTGGTCATCGGCCTGGGCGAGGGGGAGAACTACCTGGGTAGCGACGTGGCCGCTTTCATCTCCGAAACCCAGCGCGCCCTGGAAGTCCCGCAGGATACCGTGGTGGAAATCAGCGCGGATACCGTGCGGCTCCTCGGCTTCGACGGTTCGCCGCGCGCGGGCAAGGAATTCACGGTGGATTGGGACGCCTCGGCCGCTGTCAAAGGCGGATACACCACCTTCATGGACAAAGAGATCCACGAGCAGCCGCGCGCCGTCGCCGATACCCTGCGCGGGCGCGTGGTCAATGATTCCCTCCAACTCGACGAAATGCGCATCAGCGAAGCGGTGCTGCGCACCATCGATAAAATCATCGTGATCGCCGCCGGAACCGCGTCCTACGCCGGGCAGGTGGCGCGCTACGCCATCGAGCATTGGTGCCGCATCCCGGTGGAGGTGGAACTCGCCTCCGAATTCCGTTACCGTGACCCGGTGGTGGGGGAGAAGACGCTCGTCGTCGCCATTTCGCAATCCGGGGAAACGATGGACACGATTATGGCGGTGCGCCACGCGCGCGAACAGGGCTCGAAAGTCCTCGCCATCGTCAATACCTACGGTTCGACCATCGCACGCGAATCCGACGCGGTGCTCTACACCCACGCCGGCCCCGAAATCGCGGTGGCTTCCACGAAGGCCTTCGTTGCCCAGATCACCGCGTCCTACCTGCTCGGGCTCTACCTGGCCCAAATCCGCGGCAATAAATTCCGCGACGAAATCACCGGCTACCTCGACGAACTCGAAAAAATGCCGGCGCGCATGGAAAAAATGCTCGCCCAAGAACCGCAAATCCGCGCCATGGCCCGCGAACTCAAGGGCGAAAACTCGGTGCTTTTCCTCGGCCGGCACGTCGGTTTCCCCATCGCCCTGGAAGGCGCCCTCAAACTCAAAGAAATCGCCTACGTGCACGCCGAAGGTTTCGCCGCCGGGGAACTCAAACACGGCCCCATCGCGCTCGTGACCGACAACCTGCCGATTTTCGTGATCGTCCCCACCCCGCGCCGCCCCGAGCTGCACGCGAAAACGCTGTCGAATCTGCAAGAGGTCCGTTCGCGCGGGGCACGCACCATTGTGGTTGCGGAGGAGGGCGACGACGCCGTGCGCGATTTCGCCACCTCGGTATTCTGGGCACCCCGCGGCACGCCCACCCTCATGATGCCGCTCGTCACCGTGATCCCCCTGCAGATTTTCGCCTCGGAGATGGCGGCGGTGCGCGGCTACGACGTTGATAAACCGCGCAACCTGGCCAAATCCGTGACGGTCGAATAATCGCGCCACCCCGCGCTCACTTTCCAGTCACGTTCAATTAGCCGGGTGTTTACCCGCGCTTCCTATGGTGACGGTGTCCTATTTCCCTCGGATGAAGGAACACCATGACCATATTTTCCCTGCGGCGCATGACCGCTTTCGGTGCGGTCGCGGTGCTGGGCGCGGGCGTGCTCACCACGCCGGCCCAGGCCGCGCCAGCCGACCACGTCACTATCGATATCGCGGCGATCTCCGATTTCCACGGCCATATCGAGAACGCGGCTGCCCTCGACTACCAGATCGATGAGCTGCGCAAGGCCAACCCGAATACCATTTTCGTGGGGAACGGCGATCTGGTGGGCGGCTCGGCCTACGTGTCCTCCATCGCGAACGACCAGCCCACCCTCGATATTCTCAACGCCATGCAGCTTGACCTCTCCGGGGCGGGCAATCACGAATTCGACCAGGGCGTCAAGGATTTCGAAAACCGCATCGTCCCGGCCTCTGAATTCCCGTGGACCCTGGCGAGCGTGGGCGGGATCGACACTGCAAAGATCACCCCCTACGCCTTGAAAACCGTGGGCGGGGTACGGGTGGCTTTCGTATCCGGCGTGACCGATGAGCTCAATACCCTGGTGTCTCCCACCGCGATCACCGGCCTGGATATTAAGGATCCCGTCAAGGCCGTGGATGCGCAGGCTGCCCTGCTCAAGGATGGGGACGAAAGCAACGGCGAGGCGGATATCGTCGTCGCCCTCATGCATGCCAATAATGCGGTAGCGGCAACGCTCGGAAGCGATGTGGACGCCGTCGTCGCAGGTCATACGCACCTCACCGTGGATAGCGTGACCACGCCTTCGGGCGCACCGGTTCTGGAAGTGGGCGAATACGGGCGCACGTACGGCCGTTACACTTTTGTGTACGACGCCGCAGCTAAGAAGCTCGTGAGCGCCACCGCCGCCAACGTTGCTATTGACTACAAGAATGCCCAGGCCCCCAAGTCCGCCGATATTGAGGCGATGTACCAGGCTGCCGAAACGAAAGCGAAGGAATTGGGCGCCCAGCAGATCGGAACCATTAAGGGAATCGCGAACCGCGGCACCAATAACGGCACCGATACCGGGGCGAATCGCGGGACCGAATCCTCGGCCGGCAATATGATCGCCGAAGCGTTCTACCAGTACTCCCAGGGCATGGAAAAGAAGGCCGATTTCGGGATTATTAACCCGGGCGGTATTCGCGCGGATCTGGACCCCAACGGCGACGGCATCGTCACCCTGGAAGAGTCCTACACAGTGCAGCCTTTCGGGAATTCCTACGCCACTGTGGACCTGACCGAAGCGCAGATCTACACCATGCTCGAACAGCAGTGGAATGACAAGGAAGGCGCCTCCCGGCCCATGCTGCGCCTCGGGCTTTCCTACAATATGCATTACGTTTTCGACGCCGCCGCGGATGCCACCCCGGGCCAGCGCGTCAAGGCCGTGTACATCAACGGTGAAAAACTGGATCGGGCGGGGGAGAAGGTCTATACCGTGGCCTCCAACCAGTTCATCCTGGCCGGTGGTGACGGTTTCACGGTGCTCGGCGAGGGTAGCAATTACGCCGATACCGGGCTGATCGATAACGATGTGTTCAACGCTTTCCTCAAGGCCAACCCCGGCTATCAGGTGCGTTATAACCAGACCTCGGTGGGTATCACCGGGGAAGAGGCTCTCAAGGCTGGGGAAAGCGCGGAGCTGAGCTTCTCCTCGCTGGCTCACACCTCCACCGAGCCCAAGGGTGAGAAAGTCACCGTGTACCTCAACGGGGTGGAAGTGGGCAGCGGCGCGCTGGATACCACCGTGACGCCCTCGCTGGATAACACCGGCCGTGCCACCGTGAAGGTCACGGTGCCTGCCGATGCCCCCGCGGATTCCGTGCTGCGGGTGGTGGCCGGGCCCACCGATCTGTCCTTCCAGGTGGCCGTTGCTCCCGCAGCGGTGACGCCGGATCCGGGTGCGGGCGAGGAGCCGGGTAAGCCTGGTAAGCCGGAACCTACGGAACCGGGCAAACCGGAACCCACGGAGCCCGGAACCCCGAACCCCACCCCGGAACAACCCGCGAAGCCGGGCGCTCCGACGGGTAACCGCTTCATCGCCACCAATAACTGGAACTCGGGTGCTGGCAGCATTGATGCCGCCTACGGGCGCGCTGGCGAAAGCTTCATTTACGGGGATTGGGATGGCGATGGCGTAGATAGCCTCGGCGTCGTGCGCGGTAACCAGTTCCTCCTGAGCAACGGCTTTGCCGGGAATGCCACCGAGGTCTTCGCTTTCGGGAAGGCCGGTGACCGGGTACTCGTCGGCGACTGGAACGGGGACGGTAAGGACACCGTGGCCGTGGTGCGCGGAAACACCATTTATGCGGTGGATTCCCTGCGCGGCGGCGCGGCGGACCACGTCTTCACCTTCGGACGCCACGGGGATACCTACCTGGCTGGTGATTTCAACGGCGATGGCCGTGACGAAGTAGCGGTCCAGCGCGGCAATACTTTCTTCGTCCAGGACTCCCTGGGCGGGGCTGCCGGTGCCGCCTTCTCCTTCGGCCGTGCCTCGGATATTGCCCTTGCCGGTGATACCGATGGGGACGGGAAGGACACCATCGTGGTGGTCCGCGGTAACGCCTACTACGTTGCCGGCTCCTTGAGCTCCGGGCCGGCCAGCGCGGTGTACTCCTTCGGGAAGCACACCGATACGCACCTCCTGGGTGACTGGAATGGCGACGGCGTCGATACTCCGGCCGTCCACCGGGTCCGCTAAGGATTCTGCGGAGGGTTCGCTAAGGAATTCCGGCGCAGCGCCGCTGAGCAATATTTGCCGGTAGTGCTGTGCATCGCTAGCCCGCATGCTGCCGTGCTCATGAGTGAGCCGTGCGGCGTGCGGGCTAGTTGCACACGGGTGACTTGCTAGTCACGGGCCTGTGAGCTGGGCTTATGTATATGTGCCTGCCGGTTGGGTATGCGCGCGCGAGCTGTGTCGATTTTCGCGTGCCGGCCACATTGGAGTTATCAGCTTGGCGCGATAACATGGGAAAATGGATTTCGTGAACGATTTTGCTCCTCTTGCTCTAACCTATGACGATGTGTTGCTTGTTCCGCAACCAACTGATGTTATTCCTTCCGAAGTCGATACCTCTTCCCACCTGACCCGCAATATTGTGCTGAAAACCCCCATGGCTTCCGCGGCTATGGATACGGTCACGGAGCGCGATATGGCTGTTGCGATGGCACGCCAGGGCGGTATTGGGATTATTCACCGCAATCTCTCCCCGGAAGATCAGGCCCAGCAGGTTCGCGAGGTCAAACGTTCCGAATCCGGCATGATCACCGACCCGGTGACCGTAGCCCCGAATGCCACGATCGCCCAGCTTGATGCCCTGTGCGGGCAGTATCGGGTCTCTGGCCTTCCCGTTGTGGATGAGCAGAAGCACCTGCTCGGCATTATTACCAACCGTGATTTGCGTTTCGTTCCGGAAGATGAGTACGCCACCACCCGGGTCGAGGATGTGATGACCCGCATGCCGCTGGTGACCGCACCCACGGGTGTGTCCCGCGCGGATGCCCGGGCGCTCCTCAAGAGCCACCGGATTGAAAAGCTTCCCCTTATTGATGAGGATGGGCGCCTCACCGGCCTTATCACCGTCAAAGATTTCGTCAAAACCCAGCAGTACCCCAATGCTTCCAAGGATTCCCAGGGCCGCCTTCTCGTGGGCGCGGGCGTTGGGTACTTGACCGACTCCTGGGAGCGGGCCGGGATGCTTGCCGATGCCGGCGTGGACGTGCTTGTGATTGATTCCGCGAACGGGGAAGCGAAGCTCGCCCTCGATATGATTCGTCGCCTGCGTGCCGATTCCGGTTTTGACGGCGTGGAGATTATCGGTGGCAATATCGCCACCCGCTCCGGCGCCCAGGCACTCATCGACGCCGGGGTGGACGCGGTCAAGGTCGGGGTGGGCCCCGGGTCCATCTGCACCACCCGCGTGGTGGCCGGCGTGGGCGTACCGCAGGTGACCGCGATTGTGGATGCGGCGCGCGCTTGCAAGCCGGCCGGTATCCCGCTGATTGCGGACGGCGGCCTGCACTGGTCCGGTGATATCGGCAAGGCCATCGTGGCCGGTGCTGATACCGTGATGCTCGGTTCGCTTCTTGCTGGCTGCGTGGAAACCCCCGGCGAAGTCATTTTCGTGAACGGCAAGCAGTACAAGCACTTCCGCGGCATGGGCTCCCTGGGTGCGATGAGCTCGCGTGGCAAGAAGTCCTACTCCAAGGACCGCTACTTCCAGGCCGACGTCACCTCCGATGCGAAGCTCATTCCGGAAGGCATCGAAGGCCAGATTCCCTTCCGCGGCCCGCTGGCCTCCGTGCTCTACGAACTGGTGGGCGGCCTGGGCCAGACCATGTTCTACTCGGGTGCCTCCACCATTGCCGAGCTCAAGGAAAAGGGCCGCATGGTCCGCATGACCGGCGCCGGCCTCAAGGAATCGCATCCCCACGACGTGGAAATGACCGTGGAAGCCCCGAATTACTCCGGGCTCAAGTCCTAAATATTCCTACTCATAATCTCCTTTAGCTCGCTGCCACGCGTGGCAGCGCTGGGGTGGTAACGAGGGCCGGGAACGTAAGAGCGCGTTCCCGGCCTTTCGCTATGTACCGCAAAGTACGACGCCGCAGCCCGGCTCCCGCGTGGCTGGGTTTATGCGCATACTGGATGATGCGTTGTCCGCTTGGGTTCGCCCAGCCGGACCAGCAACGTAACTAGCGAGTACTAGTTGCGCGGGACGGGCCAGCCTTCCTTGGGGCCATCCGAGCGGCCTACTTTGCGCAAAAACTCTTGGAATTCGCGTTCGGCCGCGATCTGAATATCCACGATTTCCCGCAGTTCCTTTTCCCGCAGCTGGGGGAATCTCTCCAACATGGCCCCGAGTACCCGCAGCGTGGCCACCACATCAGCTTCCGCATTGTGGAAAGAATCATCCTGGAAAACCCCGTAATGCATAACGAGGTTTTCCAAGCGCCGCTTCCCCTTGCGGTAGCGATCCACCCCGCGATCCAGCAGATAGGGATCAATAACCGGGAAAATCTCACCGCCCAAGCGCTGGTTGAGGGTGGGCAGCCCGTGGCGGGCCAGCTCACTTTCGAGCAGGGTGAAATCATAGGAGGCATTAAAAGCCACCACCGGCTGGCCGGCCGCTAGTTGCGCCCCCAAAATATCCGCGATCTCACCGAGGACTTCCGCGATGGGCTGGCCCTCCGCGCGGGCTTGCTCCGTGGTAATGCCATGCACCTGGCTGGCTGCTTCCGGAATATCCACCCCGGGATCCGCCAGCCAATACCGCCGCGAGGTTCCCTCACTATCCACCCGCACGAGCGAGCAGGTGACGAGGCGATCGCGCCGGGGATCCACCCCGGTTGTTTCTGTATCAAAGCCGATAAGCGGCAGCGTGGTCCACACGGTTCCCATCCTTTCCGCGGCCCGCGCCGCGCTTCTGTGCTGGTGCTTCGTAGTCTAATCCGCCCCTACGACACGAAAACGTACCGGTTCCTATCTGCGGCTACGTCCGCGGCGTAAGGGTATCCAATGTTTCAACGCGGCGACACCGATGAGCAGCAAGCTGGAGAAGAGCAGTACGAGAAGCCCGATTCCGGGTGGAAGCATATTCCCGGAATCGTCACCCCTGAGGATACTGATACCGGCAATTCCGGGAAGGTACTTTCCTACCTCGGGAAGAAGGGTTTGGACAAGCGGAGCGATAATCGCCACAATCGTGAGCAGAACGGCCACGCTGGAATATCGGGATCGGAAAATAAGGCAGATACTCACGCAGAATATGCACAGGGTGGCAAGATACACGAGTACCGCGCCTACCGAAGGTAGCGAGGCTAACAACAGCTCGCGATACTCTGTGGCACTTAGAGTTGAGGCATCTATACCGCGCGGTGCCAGAAATCTATACATCACCACGGCGCCAATGGCCTGACCCGATCCCCACAAACACACAGTCACGCCACTGCATATGGCTCGGGCGAGCAGGGTCAGTGGTGTGGCGGGGAGAACCAAGGTAGTGATATCGCGGTAACGCGGTTGATCATCGAAATTTAGCAACACGCACGGTAGGACAGCCGCAATGGGCTGCGCAAAAACAATGCTGACCGCGATGGCGGTAGATAAACCTGCACAACCAGCGGGAAGTTCGCCGGCGCGGGGGAGTAGTTGCAGTGCGGTCATCATGTTCCCGGCAACTACACACAGCCCGAGAACGACACCGATTCGTACCTGTGAAGCCACCTGAATGAGCGCACCGCGCAGGTGCCAGATCGCCCTATCGTGGGCACGCAAAGAGCTAATCATGCCGCGGCCTTACGGCGTTCGGACCAGAAAAATCCGAGTGCAATGACAATCATCCACGCGAGCAGAACGAAGATATTTGTGCTCCAATGAGCGGCTACATCCGCAGCAAGTTCTGGTGACATAGCCGAATTGGCGAGCATATCACCCTGCAAAATAAGGCCGTAAGCAGCCAGGTCCGGACTCCAACGGGCGAGGGGCGTTACCCGAGATAAAAGGAACGACAGTGGAA
This sequence comes from Actinotignum stranguriae, assembly GCF_051265215.1. Taxonomy (NCBI): domain Bacteria; kingdom Bacillati; phylum Actinomycetota; class Actinomycetes; order Actinomycetales; family Actinomycetaceae; genus Actinotignum; species Actinotignum stranguriae. The sequence goes on along the minus strand of NZ_JBOZCJ010000001.1, from coordinate 16,494 downwards.
CAACTGACTGATTGAGCAGGAGGAAGAGAAGAGGGATCGTCCCGGATTGGAATACTGAGGCGAGGAAGGAGGCTAACCAGCACAGTACATTCCAGTAGATGAGGAGGCCACATAAAGCTTGTACATTGAAGCTGCTCCACTGGAAGGCACCCACGCCAAAGCCGACAAGCAGGGCAAGGCTGAGGTAGATGACGACAAAGAAGAAACCTACCAGTAGATGAGCAGCCGCCCAGGCGAAACGACGTGGCACCGCTACCGCGATGAGAGTTCGGGTGGAAGCGTGGTGGGGCTCCAGGGGAACCAAGTTTTCGGAGATGGATCCCACCCCGGAAATAATGGGGGCAAGGGAGAGCATAAGGAGCGCCTGCGAGAATAGAGAATAATCGGCGTGCCAGAGTTTCCCGTCGCTGTACTGTACGAATAAGAACAATGCCGCAGGCAGGAAACATGCCAACAATGCGATTCGGACAGATCGTGAGGTCCACCAGAGTACCCATTGTGCGCGCACTAACCGCGAAAATGACCTAAGCATCTGTGTCTCCTTCGTGCTTCGCGGCTCCGGTAGCCTTTTCGGTTGTATTCGGGTGGGACGGCCATCGGCCGGATGCCAGGTTGCCGTGAGCCAACGTGGCTGCGCCGTCGTACACCACGCTGCCCTGTTCCAGGACCACCAGACGATCACAGGTATCGGCAAGGAAATCCAACAGATGACTGGAGAGCACAACCGTTTTTCCCTCACGCCGCCACATTGCAATCAGCTGCGCCAGTAACTCGATTCCTTGCGGGTCAAGACCATTGGAAGGTTCGTCTAGTAGCAGCACAGGAGGGTCGCCGAGAAGCGCGGCCGCTAAACCGAGACGCTGATTCATGCCCAGAGAGAGCTTTCCGGCTTTTCGAGTGGCCACGCGATCCAAACCAACCGTATGCAGTACCTCGTCAATGCGCTGGCTCGCGAAGTGATGGGTCGCTGCGATCCATGCCAGATGCTGGCGCACAGTACGCGAGCGAGTTGCCCCCGAACCACCCAGGAGGGTTCCCACGTAGCGAAGCGGGTAGTCCAGTTGTCGGTAGGGATGCCCAAAGATGAGAGCTTGTCCATGGGTGGGTGGTTCCAGGCCAACTAAGAGGCGTATGAGTGTGGATTTTCCGCAACCGTTATGGCCAGCTAAACCCACGATCTGGCCGGGAGGGAAACTCAGCGTTAGATTATGGAGCGCACTTTGACCACGATAAATTTTGGATAAATCCTTGGTTTCTATGGGAAGTGTTGTCATGCTTCTATGCTGGCGACTCATCATGCGGAGCACATCGGCCTCGTGTTCGATACTCGCGGCCCTAGCTCAGCCTGGGTTCCGAGGGAAAAATCAGCCCGCGGGCCGATGGAATGGGAGCGCTGCACGGGTAGCATATGCGCTATGTGCGCTACCACCTCTCCATCGCGTCCCGCGTCCATTCGCGTGACCGCCGGTCACACGGCGCAGAAGAAGGAAAACCGCTGGGGAGTGCTGGGCAGGGCGGTGCTACCGCTGCTTGTTCTGGGACTTATGGTTTTTGTGGCAGTTCCGGAAAAATACGAAATCTGGTGGCGCCTAGCGATATTTGCGCTCTGCGGGGCGCTGCTGGGGTGGTGGTATTGGCAGTGGCTTGTGCAAAGAAGACGCAATAGTGAGTTACAAGCACAGGCGGAAACTGAAAAAATCCTATCGGGAGATCGCTTAGCTCTCGCCGCGGAGTTGCACGATATAGTTTCCGACGGCTTGGGATTACAGCATTTGCGACTCACCCGGGCTCTCGAAGAAGTGACTGATCCGGTAGCATTGGCAGCGTTGAGTGATATTCGGGACTCTAATAAGCAAACTATCGCTCAGATGCGTACCGTTCTTGACCGATTGCAGGGCCGTGATATTAGTCCTCCCGGGATGCCGGATCTAGAACAAATTTTTGCGGCAGCGCAACGGCACGGTATGGAACTCAGGGGCACTGCCGAAGTGCTCGCAACTATCCAAAGGCTGAATCCGCAGCTGCGTAAGCTCTTCATCGCAACTTGCCGGGAAGGATTAGCGAATACCGCCCGCCATGCCGGACCCACCACCGTCACCTTCCAGATTGAAGAAAAAGGCAAGGGCGTGAGCCTCGAACTAGTAGATCAGGGGCCGGCACCGGATTGGCAGCCCATCATCGGCTCCGGGATTGGCTTGGATCACCTTCGGCAACGCGCCGCCGAATGCGGCTATGTCGTGGGCGCCGGGCCAGTGGGCGCCGGGTGGAAACTATGCATGTACCCCGAGTGAGAACGGTAATACCCGGTATGTATGAGGAGGTAGCACATGATGATTCGGATTGCGATTGCAGATGATCAGGGACTACTTCGGGAAAGCCTCGCGGTTCTCCTCGAGCAGCAGGAGGACTTTCGCGTGGTGGGCAGCGCCGGAGACGGCGTGGAAGCCTGCCGTATGGTGCGTGAGACGGATATTGACGTTCTGCTGCTGGATATTCGCATGCCTCTCATGGACGGACTGGACGTACTCAAGGAGCTGAAACGGAATGGCTTCCCTGGGCGCATTGTCATGCTGACCATGTATCAGGATGACCTGTATCTGCGAAAGGCCTTGAGCCTGGGCGCTGACGGGTACCTTCTCAAAGATAGCGAATCCGAGACGATTATCTCGACAATCCGCCAGGTATCGGTGGGAAACAGAGTGCTCGACCGCCAGGTCCTAGACCACGTAGTACAGTGTTACCTCCACGAAAGGGGCCGGTCGCCTGGTGAGGTACCTGAATTACAGAATTTGACCGCACGGGAACTAGAAGTCTTGACCCTCATCGGTAGCGGTTTAACTAACCTAGAAATTCGGGGGCAACTCTATATTTCGGAAGGTACTCTCAAAAGCCACATCAACGCAATACTGCGCAAGACGGGCGCTCGCGACCGCTCGGCGGCCATCGTCCTGGCCTTCCGAGCCGGATTGGTGACATTTAGCTAAGACGGATTATTCGCACCGAACTGAGGAAGCTTTCCGCCCCCATTTCCAGGGCTGTTTCAGCTTAAGTTACTCTAATAGGCAGGTGGCGAATCAGCTCTGAGCTGCCCGGCAGGAAGGAACACAATGCAGTTCGCGGTGTTATCCGAGAATGAGTACAACGACTACATGACCACGCAACGGTGTTTCATTTCCCAAACGGTGAGCTACGGGCGGGTGCGTGCGGCCGAAGGATACCGGGTGGAATACGTGGGCGTGCGTAACAATGCCGGAAATATTTGCGGGGCCGGCCTCGTTATGTATCAACCCTGGAAGAAGATCTTCACACGGGCTTCCCTCGCCTACGGGCCCACCTTGGATTGGAGCCGCAGCGAGGTTGTTTCCGCTTTCTTCAGCGGGCTCAACCGGCATTTCGCTTCCCAGCCGCGCTTGCTCACCGCCCGGATTAACCCGATTCTGGCACGGCGCTGGTACACGGATATTACGCCGCTCAAGGACAATCCGGTGGCCGGCGCGGTCTCCCAAGCTCTGGAACGCGATGGTTGGCGCCACCTTCCTTATGAATTCGGGGAGCGCTCCGATATTCAACTGCGCTGGATTTACACCAAGACGATCTCCGGGATGAACTTCGAAGAAGCCAAAGCAACTCTCGCCAAGGGGCTGCGTCGTCGTTTCAATAACGAAAACCGCTACGGGGTGCAGACCCGTTTCCTCGGGCCGGAAGATTTCGATGTATTCGCGCAGCTCTACGCGAGTACCCGCGACCGTACCGACGGCATGCCTGCTCTCTCGGCTTCCGCGGTGCGTTTCTACCGCGATCTCATGGCGGACATGGGTCCCGAACGCGCGCTGCTCGCGGTGGCCTATGTGTCTCCGCGCCGCTACCTCGATCAGATCGCGATTGAGCGCGCGGAAGTACACGAGCGGATCGAGGTGCTGCGCGGGCGTAAAGAAACGAAAGCGCGGGAGCGCGAACTTGAGCAGGCCGCCCAGCGCCTGGAAGTGCTCGACGGCCAGGAAGAAATGGCACGCGAAACCCTGACCGAGCGCGGCGACGCGGAGATTCCCTTCAACGCGGCGCTCGGATTCCGGGTCGGTTCCGAACTGATTTTGCTGCTCGGTGGGATGGATAAAACGCTATCCGCCTACGCGCGGGATTATCCGGTTGAGCGCGCCATGTTCAAATACGCCTGCGATGAGAGCCTGGATACCTACAATACGTTCGGCATTTCCGGGGACTTTTCCGAGGACGCGGCCGATGCCAATATTCTCGCTTTCAAGCGCTGGCTCAACGGGCAGGTGGAAGAATTTGTGGGCACCTATGAAAAGACGTTCGCGCCGCGTTTCCTCGCCCGCGCGCTGGGTGCGGAAACGCGGTAAGCGCGTGATGTGGTGGAGCGTGACGCGGTAGGACCTTGACACGGGAGCAGCGCAGAACGGTTGCGGCCCCGCGCTTCGCTGCCTTAGCCGCGCGGATGTGCGCCGCGGCCCGGTCGCGCGCCTTTCTTTGCCGGTAAAGTGGAGAACGTGAGCGAAATCGAGATTGGGCGCGGCAAACGCGCGCGGATAGCTTATACCTTTGACGACGTCGCCATCGTGCCCACCCGGCGCACCCGGGACGTTCGCGAAGTCTCCACTGCCTGGCAGCTGGATGCCTACCACCTCGATATTCCGGTGCTCAGCGCCCCCATGGATTCGGTGGCTTCCCCGGATATGATGATCCGCCTGGGGCGGGCCGGGGGATTGGGCGTGGCGGACCTTGAGGGCTTGTGGACTCGCTACGAGGATCCCACCCCGCTGTACGAAGAAATTGCCGCGCTGCCGCCCGAATCCGCTACCGCGCGCCTCCAGCAGATCTACGCCGAGCGCCCCATCGATACCGGCCTGGTGCGCTACCGGGTAGCGCAACTGCGGGCCGCCGGGATCACCGTGGCCGGGGCCTGTTCGCCGGGCCACGCCAAAGAAATTGTGCCGCCGGCCGCCGATGCCGGCCTGGACCTCCTGGTCATCCGCGGCACCACGGTGAGCGCCGAGCATGTGTCCACCACCCGCGAACCGCTCAACCTGCGCGGCCTTATTTACGATCTTGATATTCCGGTGCTGGTGGGCGGCGCGGTCACGTACCAGAGCGCGCTGCACCTCATGCGTACCGGCGCGGCCGGGGTGCTGGCCGGTTACGGGGGAGGGGCCGCTTCTGCGACGTTACGTACCGTGGGGATTGCTGCCCCGATGGCGACGACGATAGCCGATATCGCTGCCGCCCGCCGGGACTACCTCGATGAATCGGGCGGGCGCTACGTTCATGTGATCGCGGACGGCTCGGTGGGCAGCTCCGGGGATCTCATTAAAGCCCTGGCCTGCGGGGCGGACGGCGTGATGCTCGGAACCATTCTGGCGCGGGCCAGCGAAGCACCCGGGCGCGGCTGGCACTGGGGACCGGAAGCCCGCCACCCGCGCCTCCCGCGCGGGGAACGCGTTTATGTGGGCACCGCCGGCACGCTGGAAGAAATTCTGGTCGGGCCCACCTCGAGCGCCCGCGGGCATACCAATATCATGGGGGCGCTGCGCCACGCCATGGCCGCTAACGGCTACTCCGATTGCAAGGAATTCCAGCGCGCCCAGCTGGTGGTCACCCCGCGCTAGGCGCGCTTCTCGCAGCGATGGCGCTACTCACCACGCGGCCGCGCGCTCCTGTGCTCCGCCTTTACTGCGCGTGATACCGATACACGTTGGTATCACGCGCTTCGAAACCGCAGCGCCGGTAGAGCCGGTTGGCGGCTTCCCGGCTGGGCCGCGAAGTCAAATCCACCGATTTCACGCCGAGCTGGGCAGCGTGCGCCAGGGCAGCTTCCACGAGCTGCTGGCCGGCGCCGTGGCCGCGGGCGGCGTCGTCGACCACTACGTCCTCAATCCAGGCCCGCGTTCCGGTGGGAATCTGGAAAGTAACGAGGGTGAGCATCCCGAGGATCGGGGCACCTTCCTCCACCCGGTACACCAATTGGTACACCCCGGGCTGGGCGAGCAATTCCTCCGCAGCAGCGCGCGAAAGCGGCGCGCTGCTTGAGGAGAGCTGGGGGATGAGGCGCTGGCAGGCAGCCAGGAAATCCTCGGTCACATTTTCTTGCAGGGAAATCATGCGTCCTCCGTGGGAGTGCTGGGGATATTCTCCAGATCGGCCAGCCACACCCGGCTGGTGGCATCGGAAGGCATGCGCCAATCCCCGCGCGGGGAAAGCGAGCCACCCGAAAGAATCTTCGGGCCGTTGGGGAGAGTGGAACGTTTAAATTGCTGGGAGAAGAAACGGCGGTAGAACAGCTCCATCCACGTCTTGATCTCCGCCAGGCTATAGGCGTGGCGGGCATCCCCCTCAATACCTTCCGGCCAGAAGCCGCGGGAAGCATCCCCCCAGGCTTCCCGAGCCAGGAAAGCAATTTTCGAGGGCAGGAAGCCGTAGCGCAAAGCGAAATAAAGGGTGAAATCCTGGAGTTCGTAGGGGCCGATTTTCTCCTGGGTGGATTGCAGCGCCCCGCCGGCATCCGCGGGAACCAGCTCCGGGGAAATCTCCGTATTGAGAATATCGATAAGAGATTGCGCCGCCGCGCCGGCTAGGAAGTCCTGGCGAGCCATCCACCGCAGCACGTGCTGCATAAAGGTTTTCGGCATCCCGGCATTCACGTTGTAGTGACTCATATGGTCACCCACCCCGAAGGTGCACCACCCGAGGGCGAGCTCGGAAAGATCCCCGGTGCCCAGCACGATACCGCCGTGGAAACCGGCCAACCGGAACAGATAATCCGTGCGCAGCCCGGCCTGCACATTCTCAAAAGTGAGGTCATAGACCGGCTCGCCAGCCGCGAAGGGATGGCCCATATCGGCCAGCATCTGCCGGGCCGCCGGGCGAATATCAATCTCCTCCAGCGGCACCCCCAGGGCTTCGCATAGCGCATAGGCGTTGTTCTTGGTGTGCTGGGAGGTGGCGAAACCGGGCAGGGTATAGGCGAGGATATCCGTGCGCGGGCGCTCCAGAAGATCCATGGCCCGGCAGGCCACCAGCAGCGCGTGCGTGGAATCCAGCCCGCCAGACACCCCGATAATCACCTTGGCGGAGCCGGTGGCCCGCAACCGAGTAATGAGCGCGTACACCTGGATGGAGAAAGCTTCGAAGCAATCGCGATCCGGATTGCGTTCGCTGCCGCCCATGAAGGGGAAACGCACCACTTCGCGGTGCAGGCGCTGCTCCGCGGCGTCAAGCGCGCTCATATCCGGGATGCCGGCGGTGAAGTTAATAGTGCGGAAGGAATCCGTGCCCGGGTTGGAATACTCATCGCGCTCGGTGCCCTGGGTGAGCGCATTGTCATTAAAAGAGCCGTTGCGCTGGCGTTCTTGGCGGATACGATCCAGGTCGATATCACCCAGGGTGGCGCTGTGGCCGGCCGAAAAACGCTGCCCGGCCGCGATTTTCTCCCCGCATTCGTAGATGACGGTTTGGCCATCCCAGGCCAGATCCGTGGAGGATTCCCATTCGCCATTCGCCGCGTAGATATAGGCGGCCGCGCAGCGCGCCGAAGCCCCGCGGATCAGCAGATCGCGGTCATCTTCACGCCCTACCGTGACCGGGGAGCCGGATAGATTGACGAGCACCTGCGCCCCGGCCAGGGCCGCGCGCGCCGAGGGCGGGATCGGCACCCACATGTCCTCACAGATCTCCACGTGGAAATCAAAACCGGGAATATCACTGGCGGAGAAAATCAGATCCGGCCCGAAGGGAACAGTATTCCGCCCCAGGGTATAGGCCCAGGCTTCCTCAGTGTGGGCGAATTCGGCCCGCTGCTCTTCGCTAAGCCCGGTGCTCCAGGCTGCATCCGTACGCACCCCGGGCAGTTCAATATCCGCATTGCGCAGTCCCGCCCCGGAAGCGAAATGGCGCTTTTCGTAAAACTCCCGGTAGTTGGGGATATAGGACTTGGGAACCACGCCCAGCACATTCCCGTGGTGGAGCACAACCGCGCAATTATAGAGGCGGTTGCGCCAGTGCAGCGGCGCCCCCACAATGAGGGCCGCGTCGAATTCCGCGCTGGCCGCCCGCACGGTTTCCAGGGCTTCCAGGGTGGCACGCAGCAGTGCATCCTGGAGGAACAGATCCTCCGCGGAATACCCGGTGAGGCTCAGCTCCGGGAACACGGCCAGCACCGCACCTCGCGCGCTCACCGCCCGGGCGGCCGCAATAATGGCCTGGGCGTTGCGCTGCGGATCGGCCACCACCACTTCCGGGGAGCAGGCGGCCACGCGCACGTAACCGTGACTGTAAATCGAGGAGAAATCGCTCATGGGTCTAGTCTGCCATTGCCTTCGACACGCAGGAATCGTCAAACTCAGATTCGGGCAGTCCCAGCGCCCCGCTCAGCGAATCAAAAACCCCGCGGTGGGTGATTTTCCCGCCGCTAATATTCACGCCGCTAGCGAAACCCGGATCCGCGCTGGCGGCCGCGCGCCACCCCTGGGCGGCCAGGCGCACCACATAGGGGAGTGTCGCCGTCGTCAAAGCTTCCGTGGAGGTGCGCGGAACCGCACCGGGCATATTAGCCACGCAATAGAAAATCTTGCCGTCCACGGTGAACGTGGGCTCATCGTGGGTGGTGGGATGGGAATCCTCGAAGCATCCGCCCTGGTCAATAGCAATATCAACGAGCACGCTGCCCGGGCGCATACCCTCCACCATCGCGGAGGTCACCAGCTTGGGGGTGGAGGAACCCGGCACCAGCACCGTGCCGATCACCAAATCGGCATCCGTCACCTGCTCCTCGATGGTCTGCGCGGTGGAGGCGAGGGTGGTGAGCATCCCGGCGTGGCGCATTTCCAGCTGGGCGAGCCGCTCGATATTAATATCCAGAATCGTCACGTTCGCGCCCATACCGGCGGCCATCACCGCGGCGGATTCCCCGGCGATACCCGCGCCGATCACGGTCACCTTGCCTTTGCGGGTTCCGGCCACTCCGCCGATGAGAATCCCGGCCCCGCCCTGCGCGTCGAGGAGGTAATGCGAACCCACAATGGGGGCGAGTTTCCCGGCCACCCGGCTCATAGGCGCGAGCAGCGGCAGCGCTTTCCGTTCCCGCACGGTTTCGTAGGCGATGGCGGTGGTGCCGGCATCCAGGAGCGCGCGGGCCAGTTTCGGCTGGGAAGCCAGGTGCAAATAGGTGAAAAGCACCAGGTCCTCGCGTAAATACCCGTATTCTTCGGCTTCGGGTTCCTTGACTTTGAGAACCGCGTCGGCGCCCCACACCTCGGCCGCGTCCGGGCAGATACGGGCCCCGGCGGCGGCGTAGGCGGCGTCGGCGCATCCGGAGGCTGCCCCGGCCCCGGCCTGCACCAGGACGGTATGCCCGGCCGCGGCCAGTTCGCGCGCACCGGCCGGGGTGAGCGCGACCCGGTATTCGTTATTCTTCAATTCTGTGGGAACGCCAATAATCATGTGCTTAGTCTACGGCGCGCGTGCGCGCTGCTCCTAGGTAGTACGACGACGGCGCTGCGGGCCGCGCCACCGCGCGCCCCGCAGCACGGTCCCGCTCCCAGTTAGAGCCGCAGTAGATGCAAGCGGCCGGTGGAACGCCGCGCCAGCGCCCAGGCGATCACCGCGCAGGTGCCGAAGATGAGGGAGAAGGCGAGGAGCCCGATGAAGCCCTGATTGGCGGTAAGGAAATCCGTGAAGCCGGTCGAGTCACTCACCCGCCCCACCCAATGCGCGAAATCGGTGCCGGTGCGGGCGGCCCAGGCGTAGAAGCTTTCCCAATGGGGAATCCAGAGCCGGTAGATGAATCCGGCCAGCCCGGTGATACCAACAAGGTAGCCCACCAGGGAGAGCCCGGCGAAGAAAGCGATAACCACCGCGACAGCCAGTACCACCGTGCTCAGCGACCAGCGCAGCAAGAAGGTGGTCACCAGCACCGCCCCGAAGAACACGGCCATACAGCAGAGCCAGGTAGGTAGGAACATGAACCACACACTGCCCGATCGCATAGCGGTACCTTCAGGGGAAAACGCGGCATCCAGAGCCCAGGAACCATCCGGGCGGCGCACAATGGTGAGCACCACGAGGATAATCACGGCGGTAACCGCCAGGTATTCGGCGCTCATCCGCGCGGCGCTGCGCGTCAGGTTGCTAAAGAATTGCCGCCGCGTGCTCCCCGCTTGCAGATGCGCCCGCATGGAGAGGGTGCATATCACCCCACCGAAGATCAGGCTCCCGCTGAGCACAAACCATGCCAGCGCAACCCAGTTGAGAACGGGGTTGTCGATGCCTCCGATGGGTAGATGCGTCTCGGTATTGGTGAAGGGGAGCCACAGTGTTGCCACGACCAGGAAACATCCCGCAATCAACCAGAAGCTGCGATAAAAATAGGAGAAAGGTCCGCGCCGCCCAATCGCGCGGCGCGCCGCCAGGTAGATAAGAGCGTTCGCGCGGCGATACAGCTTAATCATGATCGACTCCAATCTGGGTGCGGGTGGATGCTTCCGCGGTGGCTTCCTGGGTGCCTTCCCCGGCAGCCGCCGCGGGGGCCAGCAGGCTTCCGGCCCGGGGCGCCTGCGCGCCCAGCGGCTGTGCCAGGCGGGCGCGCTGGGCGGGGGAGAGCGTCGTCGTAACTAAAACATCGGTGAGGGAAGCGAGGCTATCCGTGGAGTGGCGCGCGCGAACCTCATCGGCGTCCCCGGCCTCGAGCAGTTTCCCGCGGTGCAGGAACACCACGGTATCCACCAGGTTCTCCACCTCCTCGAGCAGGTGGGAGGAGAGGATGATGGTGCGGGGGTGCTCGGCGAAATCACTGAGCAAAACCCGGTAGAACAGTTCGCGCATCACCGCGTCCATCCCCAGGTGGACCTCATCGAAAATGGTGATGGGGCAGCGGGATGCCAGGCCCAGAATCGCGGAAAATGTGGAGCGCTGGCCTACGGATAGCCCGTCAATCACGCGGGTGGGATCCAGCTCGAAAAGCTCGAATAGCTCCCGGGCGAAATCCTCATCCCAGGTGGGGCGGGCCATGCGCCACAGATCCATCGTCATGGCGAGCGGGGAACCGGAAATCACCTCCACGCGGGCCGGAATATAGGCCACCCCCGGCATGACCTCCGGGTTTTCATCCACCGGATGCCCGTCAATAAAAATGCTTCCCGCGGCGCGCCCACGGGTGCGCCGAATCGGGAGGAGCCCGGCGATGAGCATCCCGAGCGTGGATTTGCCCGAGCCGTTGCGGCCGAAAAGGCCGGTGATGGTGTCGTGGCCGATCTCCACGCTGAGATCATCGAGGGCGCGAGCCCCGCGCCGGTAGCTGAAACTCAGGTTCTCGATGCTAATCATTGGTTCTCCTCCCAATAGGTCGAGACGAGTGCGGATATTTCCGCGGGGCTGAGCCCTAGTGCCCGGCCCGCGGCGAGCGCCGGGGCGAGGGTGTCACTCAGGTAGGTGGCGCGCCCGCGCTCGCGCAGGGCTGCCTGGGCGCCCGCGGTCACGAACATGCCGATCCCGCGGCGCTTTTCCAGGATTCCTTCCTCCACGAGGAGGGAAAAAGCCTTGTTCGCGGTGGCGGGATTAATGCGGTAGGTGGCGGCGTATTCGGTGGTAGACATGACCTTTTCTCCGGGCCCGAGTTCGCCGGAGAGAATACGACGACGCAGATCTTCGGCCAGCTGCACATAGATTGGCACCGCTGAACTGAACTCCATCACGCCCTCCCTCCTTGGTTAGTTACATAACTAATGAACCACAGAACCGACTCTGCTGCAAGTGCTATGAGGTATGACTCACATCTCGCACGCCTCGGGGGAATTGATCTAGGCTAATGACACGTTTGGAAGGAATCCCTGTTGAAAATTGGTTTACTGGGAGCGGGCCGCGCCGGGTTGATGCACGCGCGCATTCTCGCCCACCGTGTTGATGAACTTGTTATTGCCGAACCGAAACCTGAGCGCAGTGCCGCCGTCGTTTCCGAACTGGAAGGTGAGGCTGCAACTCGCGCCCGCATCAGTGAAGCCAGCGTGGAGGCTACCCTCACGGATGTCACCCTGGACGCCCTGGTCCTCACCAGCCCCACGGATGTGCATGCCGAACAGCTGCTGCGCGGCATGGAGCTGGGCATTCCTATGTTCACCGAGAAGCCGGTATCCACCTCGCTGGCCTCGACCCTGAAAGTGCGCGAAGCCGCCCGCGCGCGCGGAGCCCGCATCCAAGTCGGCTTCCAGCGCCGCTTCGATACCGCCTACACCCGGGCCCGCGCGGCGGTGCGCGAAAAAAGCCTGGGCGAGCTGCGCCGCCTGAGCATGGGAACCATGGATCAGGCCCCGGCCGCCCGCGAATTCCTGGCGGCCTCGGGCGGAATTTACATCGACTGCCTCATCCACGATTTCGATATGCTGCGCTGGGTCACCGGGCGCGAAGTCACCGAGGTCATGGCGTTCGGCACCGATCTGGGCCTGGCCGATTTCCGTGACTTCGGCGATGTGTGCGAAACCGCGGCGGTGCTGCGCCTGGAAGGCGATGTGCTCGCCACCGCGCAATCCTCGCGTTTCAACGGCCACGGCTACGACGTGCGCATGGAGCTGCACGGCACCGAGCAGACCCTCGCGGTCGGCTTCGATAGCAAACTCCCCGTGCGCTCCCTCGAGGATGGGGTGTCCTATCCGGAGGAGTCCGCCTGGGTGGATTTCATCGCCCGTTTCGCCGCCTGCTACGAACGCGAAATCGAGGCGTTTTTGGAGGTGGTTGCGGGCCGCGGGGAGATTCCTGCCACGGTGGACGATGCCGTCGCCTCCCTGCGCATCGCGGAAGCCGTGCGGTTATCGCAACGCGAGCACCGCGTGGTATCCCTGGCCGAAATTGAGGGCTAAAACATGGATTTGCGGCTCGACGCGAGCGCTTTCGACTACAGCTTCGTGGTGCTCTACCTGGTGCTGGTCCTCGTCATCGGCGTGGTCACCCGGCGCAAAGTCACTACCTCGGAGGATTTTTTCCTCTCCGGGCGTTCGCTGCCGGCGTGGATCTGCGCGCTGGCTTTCCTCTCCGCGAATATCGGGGCGGTAGAACTCATCGGGATGGCGGCCTCCGGCTCCCAATACGGCCTGCCCACGGTGCATTACTACTGGATCGGCGCGGTGCCGGCCATGATCTTCCTCGGGCTCATTATGATGCCCTTCTATTACGGCTCGCGGGTCCGTTCGGTTCCCGAATACCTGCGTTTGCGTTTCGACCGGCCCACCCACCTCTACCAATCGGTGATTTTCTCGGTGGCGACCATCCTGGTGGCCGGCATCAATCTTTTCGCCCTCGCCCTCCTCATTAATGTGCTTATCGGGGTGCCGCTGTGGGCTTCGATTATTATCGCGGCCGGCGTGGTGCTGGTCTACACGGTGATGGGCGGGCTCACCGCCACCATGTACAACGAGGTGCTGCAATTCCTGCTCATCGTTGCGGTGCTCACCCCGCTGACCATCGCCGGGCTGGCGCGGGTGGGCGGACCGGCCGGGCTGGTCAACGCCCTCAACGAAACCCAGGTGCTCGGCCCGAACGGCCTGGATGTGTGGGGCGGAACCGGACTCGGGAACACCACGAACCCGTACGGGAATTGGATCGCGCTGCTGCTGGGGATGGGCTTCGTGAATTCCTTCGGGTATTGGACCACAAATTTCACCGAGGTGCAGCGCGCGCTGTCCGCCAAAGATATGCGTTCCGCACGCCTGACCCCGATCCTCGCGGCGATCCCGAAAATGTTCTTGCCGCTCATTATTATCGTGCCCGGGCTGATTGCCGCGGTTCTCATCCCGCAGCTGCACACCGGCGAGATCACGCATAACGAAGCCTTCCCGGCGCTTATGGGGGAGGTGCTCCCGCACGGGCTGCTGGGCATGGCGCTGGCCGGGCTGATCGCGGCCTTTATGGCTGGAATGGCGGCGAATGTTTCTTCTTTCAATACCGTGGTCACCTACGATATTTGGGAAACGTACGTGCGCCCGGGCCGCAAGGACACCTACTACATTAAAATCGGGCGCCGCCTGACGATTATCGGGGTGCTTATCGCCATCGGGGCGGCCTTTATCGCGGCGGAATTCTCCAATATTCAGGACTACACCCAGATGTTGCAGTCCATTTTCAACGCCCCGCTTTTCGCCACCTTCATTATGGGAATGTTCTGGGCGCGCATGAGCCCGCAGGCCGGGCTGTGGGGCCTGGTGGCCGGCGCGGCCGGAGCCGGGTTTATCCAGCTGGGCTACGCGAACGGGCTGCTGGACTTCAATTCTTCCCAGGCGGCTTCCTTCACGGCTTCCGGTGTCGCTTTTATTGCCGATTTCATCGTGTCGGTGCTCGTCACGAAGGTCACGCGCCCCAAGCCCATCGAGGAACTCGACGGCTTGGTGTGGGGGCGCGTCAAGATGGATATTAAGGGCGCCCAGCCGGCCCCGAAACTGCACGAAGCCCGGGTGGCCGAAGCCCGCGAACGCGCCCTCACCGGCGAAAAACTGCACTGGTGGGAAGAACCGGTGCCGCTGGGCATCGCGGTGCTCGCGGTGTGCACGGTCCTCAATGTGGTGCTGTAAATGAAGGGATACGAATCTATGAACGACGACGCAGCTCGGCGGAGCGCCGCGCCAGCTTCGGCGCCCGTGCAATCGGGCCACGCGGGTGCAGCGGGCGGCGAGTCCGCTTCGGCGCCGGCGCCGCACCTCCCCGAGGCGCGCCTCGGGCGGCTCTCGCTTTTCGACCTGCGCACCTGGATCGCCATCATGTTCGGGGTTTTCGGAACGATGCTGGCCGGCTACGGGCTCTTCTTCGTGACCGAGGAGGACCTGGCCAAAGCCGCGGGCATCAACCTCAACCTGTGGACCGGCCTGGCCATGATGATCGTGGCGCTCTTCTTTGCCGGCCGCAGCGCCGCCGCCCCGCAGGTGCTCTCCGAAGCGCTCGGCTCGCGCCTGCCCGATGAGGATGCGCAGCCCACCGCGCCGCGGGAGAGCTAAGATTATGTGCAAGCCTAACGCCTACGTCAGGGGACACTTATGACCATTGCGGTTGCCTACAAAATTGCCGGCGATCCACGTTCAGCGCACGTACTGGATTCCGGTGTGGTGGATTGGAGCGGCGCGCGCCTCTCCATTAGCGACGACGACGCCGTTGCCATGCGGGCAGCGCGGGAACTCGGCGACTCCCTGGGCACCGAGGTTGTGGGTATCACCCTGGGCCCCGACTCCATCGGCACCCCGGCGCTGCGCAAAAACGCGCTGTCCAAAGGCCCGGACCGCCTGCTCGTGGTGAGTGATGATGCCACCACCAGCTGGAATTCCACCGCGGTGGGCGAAGCCCTGGCGCGGGTAGTGCAGCGCGACGGCACCATCACAGCGCTTATCACCGGCCCGGGTTCCACCGACGAAGGCTCGAAAATGGTCTCCGGTGTGATCGCCGGGGCGCTGGGCTGGCCGTCTTTCCAGGATGTTTCCGCGATTCGCACCGCAGGGGAGGAACTCCTCCTTACCCAGCACACCGGCGGGCAGCGCCGCGAGGTGCGCGTGGCCGGCCCTGTGGTCATCGCGGTCACCTCCGACGCCGCGGCCGTCAAAGTCCCGGCCATGAAAGATATCCTCGACGCCGCCAAGAAACCCGCCCAGCTCCTCACCGCCGCCGACCTCGGCGATATGGAAGGGCGCACCCTCGACCCCATCGCGCGCGCGGTTCCGCCCGTCCAGCGCCGCCTCCACCAAATCCTCGACGGCCCCGGCGCCGTGGCTGAACTCGTCGGGATCTTGGATCGGCGCGGCCTGCTGCCGAACGCCGGTTCCACGGGTATTTCTGGCGACGCTGCCGGCGGAATCGCTGCCACCGGAATCGCTAGCAACGCGAGCACCGGCGCCCCCGTTATTTCTGGCGACGACGCCGCCCCTCACGCCGCTGGTACTTCGGGCGCGGAAGCTTCTTCCTCCACCGGTTCGGCTCCGGAACACGCGGTGTGGATTATTAGCGCCGGCGCGACTATTTCGCCTTTCCTTCCGGCCCTGCGTCGCTACGACGCGGTTCACGTGATCGCCCTCGTTCCCGAAGGAGAAGCGGGAGACAGCGCGCAGCTGCCCGCGTTCCCGGATGCCACCAGCGTGCAGGTCATCACGCACCCGAGTGATGCGCCGGCCGAGGCCCTGAGCGCCGCGCTCACGGAGCTCGTGGATGCCCAGCCCGGGGATATTGTGCTGGTTCCCAATGAGCCAAGCGAACGCGCGCTGGGCGGGGAGATCGCCGGCCGGCGCGGCTGGCCCATCCTCACCGACGTGCGCGAAGTCAGCGCCGAACACGTGGTCAGCGGGCGTTTCGGGGCTATTTCCCTGGAAACCTACGCGCGCGCGGGAGTAACCTTCGTGGGCGTGATCGGTTCGCTGCCCGGTACGGCGGCTTGTGCTGGAGCTGCCTCGGGCTTTGGTGATGCGGCGGGTGCTGGCAGCACCTCGGTAGCTGAGGTGGCGGCTCCGGCCGGCGCGATAGCGC